>JAFTGG010000251.1 GCA_017458025.1 Oscillospiraceae bacterium
ATAGAGCAGAAACGGCAGGCACTGCGCGATCGCCGCCAGCGGCAGCCCCTCGAAAATCAGCGCCAGCGCCAGCGCCTCCGCCGACGCGACGGCGAACTGCACGCAGGAGAGCTTGACGCCGTCCACCGTCTTGGTGAAGTGGTCGACGCAGAGAATATGTGCCGAAAACGCGAACGCGCAAAGGAACACGAACACGTCGCCGCTGTTGAAGATCAGCCCGCCGTCCGCGTCAAAGCTCAAAAAGTACAACCCCGCCACCGCGACCGCAACGCCGCACCAGACCAGCGCGCGCACGCGCTTGTGCAGAAACAGCCCCAGCAGCGGCACGATGACGATGTAGAGCGCCGTGATGAAGCCCGCCTTGCCCGCCGTCGTCATGCCGACGCCGTACTGCTGCAGCGTCGAGCCAAGCGCCAGCATCGTGCCGACGATAAAGCCGCCGCGCAAAAGCTCCTTCCTGTCCGCGCGCTTCCCGTCTTCGCCGCGCTCCTCCGGCGGCTTGCGCGCGTCCAGGATGCGGCTCACGACAAACAGCGCGACCGCCGCGAGGGCGTAGCGCGACCAGGTAAAGGAAAATGCGCCCAGCACCGCCGCGCCGTCCTTCTGCGCGACGAACGCCGAACCCCAGATCATCGCCGTAAACAGCGGCAGAATGATTTGCTTGGCTTTTCTGTTCATGCTTGTCCACCTATTCTTTTTATGCTATAATCCTCGGGTATCTTAGCAGAACCTTCCGACAAAATCAAGAAAGAGAGCGAAATCTTCATGTATCTCTTCGATCTCGACGGCACGCTGGTCGACTCCAACGGCATCTGGACGAACGTCGACCGCACGTTCCTCGCCCGCCGCGGCATGCCTTACACCAAGGAGTATTATGAGGGCGTAGCGCATACGATTTTGCCGCTCGCGGCGGTGTTTACGAAGGAATACTGCCATTTGGACGAGAGCTGCGAGGAGATCGTGCGGGAGTGGATGGAGCTTGCCAGGGACAGCTATGCCCACGTCGCGCTCAAGCCGTACGCGCGGGAGCTGCTGGATAAGCTGACCGCCGACGGCGAGCGGCTCGCTGTGTTCACGAGCGCCGTGCCGTCACACTGCGAAACGGCGCTGGAAAAGTACAGCCTCAGGCCCTACTTCGAGCGCGTGGTGTTCGCCCATGACCTCGGCGTCGACAAGGGTACGGCGGACGCGTTCCGGCAAGCCTGCGCACAGCTCGGCGTCGCGCCGAAGGACTGCGTATTCCTCGACGACTCGGTCAAGTCCTGCCGCGCGGCGAAAGAGGCGGGCTTGTATGTCATCGGCGTATACGACCCGTTCTTCGAGGGCACGAAGCATGAGATGCCCGACGCCTGCCACCGTTTTATCAACAGCTTTGCGGAATTGCTGTAACCCCTGTTGCCAAAAATGCTGCTCTGGCGTATCCCCCGTCTGCTTTCGGCCGGATATGCGCAAAGGTCACTGGGCGCATAGGTGTAGTACTGCTATCGGGATAAAAAGATTATCGGATAAAAAGCATACACTTTTTATCCGATAGATGTTGCCGGCGGCATACTGTTGCTGACGCAACTGACGTCTCATCCGCCATCCTTTGACTGTGAAGGCAGGTTCTAAAAGATCGCAGCCATAAACTGCGAAATATTTTCTGCGAAACGCTCCGGCTGCTCCAATGCCGTAAAATGACCGCCGCGGGGCATTTCGGTATACATGACCAAAGGAAAATTCCGCTCTATCCACTCCCTCGGGACGGGAAGCACGTCGCACGGGAACGCCGCGATCGCCGTCGGTACGCTGACCTTTCCAAGCGGAGGCAGCGTGAACGTATTGCCATGATAGGCGCGGATAGAAGTGCAGGCTGTGTTCGTCAGCCAATAAAGCGTCAGACAATCGCAAAGGTCGTCCATTGTTAGGAGCGGCCAATCGCTCCAGGCGTGATACTTTTCCGTTATCCACGCCGCCATACCCGCGGGCGAATCGCCCAGCGAATAAGCCAGCGTCTGCGGCTTCGTGCTGTGAATATTGATGTAAGCGCCTTCTTTGCGGAGCCATTCATTTGCCCGCCGCTTGTAATCGAGCTCCGCGGGCGTCAGGTCCTCGTCAGCGGCCGCTGCAAGGTCGCTCGCAAATCCCACATCGGTAAGATGAATCCCCCGTACTTCCTGCGGATAGCGCGTTGCGAGATAGCAAGTCACGCCGCGCCCCATGTCGCCGCCCGACGCCGCATATTCTTGATATCCTAACACTTCTGTCATAAGGCTGTGCCATATCCCTGCAACCTCCGCGTTGTTGAGAAAGCCCTTGGACGGCAGCGTTGAAAAGGCGAAGCCCGGCAGCGATGGCACGATGAGGTCATAGTCCGATAGCAAAGGAAACGCCTTTGCATAGCGCAAAAAGCTGTCAGGCCAGCCATGCGTAAGCAGCAGCGGTTTCGCGTCCTCGCGCGAGGAGCGAATATAAAAGAAATGAATGGTCAGGCCGTCCAATTTGCAGGTGAATTGAGGATATTGGTTTAGCTCCCGCTCCTTGCGCCGCCAATCATAGCTATCACGCCAGTATTCAAGGAGCGACAACAGATAATCGCTGTCCGTTCCCAGGCTCCAATCCTCGTCGCCCGATATTCTCGGCAGCCTCGTGCGGCTGATGCGTTGACGGAGCTCCTCTATGGCTTCCTCATCAAAATGAATGTTGAACTCTTCCATCTATTATCACCTTACCCTTACAATGATCTCCGCACGCATGATATGCGGAGGCAATTCGTCCGTTTCAACTTGTCGTTGCCGGCAGGTAGTATACCACAGGCCGGCTTTTTTTGCAAGGCTCGGTGTCATCGGCGAAGGCTCAAGCCGTCGGCACTTTTGACAACGGGGATTTGCGGCGGTTGAAATTTAGGCTTGCTTATGATAAACTATGAAAGTTGGGATATTTATCATACGGAACGGAGGATAAACTATGGAGATCATCATCACCAACGACATCAAGTACATCTGCGTGGACGACCATCAGGTCGACCTGTTCGAGGGCCTGTATGAGGTTCCCGGCGGCATGGCGTACAACAGCTACGTCATTCTCGACGACAAGATCGCCGTCATGGACACCGTCGAGGCGCATTTCGGCGAAGAATGGCTGA
>JAFTGG010000252.1 GCA_017458025.1 Oscillospiraceae bacterium
CGGGCCGCGCTCAAGAGCGGTCATTGCAGCTTGTGGCCCTATGTGGAGCATGAAATCAACGGCGCGTGGCGGGAGCTGATCGACGCCGTGCCGGACGTCCTGCCCTGTGGCGGAGCGTTTCCCATCCGCGCGGGCGGCGAATGGGTCGCCACAATCGCGGTCAGCGGCCTGCACGAGGGCAAGGATCACGAGCTGGCCGTTCGCGCGCTGAGCGAGGCGTTAAAGCGCTCCGTTCCGCCTTTTCCGGGCGCGTTGGTCTGAGCGAAGCGTCAATATAAAAACTGCTGGAATTACAAGAAGGAGGAAATATCACGATGAAATTGGGAATCGCCGGAACCGGCCTGATCGTCAAGGAGTGCCTTCCCCTCTTTCGGGACTGGGGCATGGAACTCGCGGCTATTTGCGGAACGCCACGGTCGAAGGACGAGGCGGAGCGTCTCCGCGAGGAATACCGAATCGGAGCGGCATACTGTGAATACGACAAGATGATGGCCGACAGCAACGTCGACACCGTCTATGTGGCGGTGCCGAATTTCCTGCACTACAGCTTTGTCAAGCAGGCGCTGGAGGCCGGTAAAAACGTCGTTGTGGAAAAGCCGATGACCAGCAACTTTCGGGAGGCGGAGGAGCTTTCCGCGTTGGCGAGAGCGAAGGACCTCTATCTGTTTGAAGCCATCTCCACCGTCTATCTCCCGAACTACAAAAAGCTTCGGGAATGGCTCCCCCGCATCGGAACGGTAAAAATCGTCAGCTGCAATTTCAGCCAGTACAGCAGGCGTTACGATGCTTTCCGCGCCGGAGAAGTCCTCCCTGCGTTCGACCCCGCGAAGTCCGGCGGCGCGCTGATGGACTTGAACCTCTACAACCTGCACTATCTCCTCGGGCTGTTCGGAGAGCCGAGCGCCGCGCAGTACCACCCCAATATGGAGCGGGGCATCGACACCAGCGGCGTTTTGACGTTGGACTACGGCGGTTTTCAGGCGGTCAGCATCGCCGCGAAGGACTGCTCGGCGCCCTGGAGCTATGTCATTCAGGGAACGGACGGATACATCATGCAGAAGACGCCCGCGAATTTCTGCGGGGAGGCGACGCTGCACCTGAACGACGGGACGGAGGAAACCTTCGACGAGGAACCGGCAAGCAGGCTGGAACCGGAGTTCCGCGTATTTGCGCGCGAGATCGCGTCTGGGGACAGAGCCTTCTGCTATGAGATGCTGGATCACAGTCTGGCGGTGTCCAAGGTTCAGACCAAGGCGCGTCTGGACGCCGGAATCATTTTTCCGGCGGACTCTGAATGAGAAAGGAGATTTGCGATCATGGCACTGAAAAGCCCGCTTGGCTTCGGCATGATGCGTTTGCCGGTCAAAAACGGCGACCCCACGGATTTCGACTACGAGAAGCTGTTCCCAATGGTGGACGCGTTCATCAAGGCAGGTTATACCTATATGACGGCGTGGACGGAAGCGGCGGCGTCGCCAAGACCTGCCATCTGTTCGACCACGCGAAGAAGTGGCTTGCGGACGGCACTGATGTGACCGCGGAAGCGGTAAAAGCGGAGCGTTGGCTGATCGAGCATAGCTTTTGATGCACACGAACGATCGCGCAACTTTGTATCCGGAAGTCAAGCCTCGCGTTGAGGCCGGCTTCCGGACTTTGATATGATGGCAGACTATCATACCGTCTGCCGAAGTTTCCGACCGCGCACCCTGCGCACCAAAATTATGCGGTATTGTCATAGCTATTTGACAGTAGCTGCGAGGATGGCTTATAATATAAAAAACCATGCTGTTATCGGAGGTGCAATATGAACGGCGCCACACCGCGCGGGCCGCGTATGTACGCAATCAACATAGTGAGCGCAGCGTTGGCCATTCTGGTCGCGGTTCTTTTTTTCCTGTCGTCACGCCAGATCGACAGGGCGTATGAGGAGGCGAACAGGGCCACGGAGAAGTACGTCGCTTCCGAAATGGCCGCCACAACGCTCAAACAGAGTTCTGACAATCTGACCACGCAGGTGCGTCTGTATACGATCACGCAGAACCCCGAATATCTCCGCGCCTATTTCGCGGAGGTGGCAACCTCAAACCGTGAGCGGGCGGTCGAAACGCTGGACTATTATCTCACCGGTACGGAAGCTTACAGCTATTTAGAGAACGCGTTGGAAAGCTCCATTGAATTGATGGAGCGGGAATACTACGCGATGGCGCTGGTGCTGGACGCGACCGGCGGTCAGCTCGAACCAGGTATGGAGGCGCTGGAAGCCGTCAAGCTGACCGCGGAGGATCAGAGGCTCGGCGCGCCGGAGAAGCTCGCTTTGGCGGTCGCGCTCACACACGACGAGGGCTATCAGCAATATGACGGCGTCATCGACGAGGATGTGGCAAAGTGCGTCGAGCTCCTGCGCATCGAGCAGGAATCGGCGCAAGACGCAAGCTTTACGACGCTGGCGCGTATGCGGACGAACCAATATCTATGCGCGTTGCTGCTTGTGCTTGCCATTCTTCTGCACGGCATTTTGACGAACGCATACATTGTCCGCCCGATCAACGGCAGCGTGAAGCTGCTCTCGGACGACCAGCCGCTCCTGCTGCGCGGCGCCTATGAACTACAGTATCTGGAAAGCGCATACAACGCCATGTACGAGCAGCGAAAGGAACGGGAGCAGTTGGTCGCCGAACGCATGCAGGCGCTGGAGCTTGTGGAGCGGGAGCGCACCAGCCTGAACATCGTGCATGAGATGCTGCAATCCGGCATGTGGAGCATGGATTTTAACGAGGCCGGAGAAATGTGCTCCGTGACATGGAGCGACCAGTTCCGCAAAATGCTGGGCTATGAAAGCGAGGAGGATTTCCCGAATACGCTGGAAGCGTGGTCCGACCTGCTCCATGAGGAGGACAGCGAGCGCGTCCTCAAAGCGTATTACGATACGCTTCGGGATTACACAGGGCAAAGCACCTACGACGTGGAATACCGCCTGATGACAAAGGACAGGGGCTGGCGCTGGTTTCATGAGGTTGGCCGCCCTTCCCGCCGCGAGGATGGCTCGCCGATCACCTACGTCGGGCTGTTTGTGGACATCACCGAGCAGAAGGAGATGGAGAGGCAACTGGAGGAGAAGCAGCGGAGGCTGGAGGAGGCTCTCGAACAGGCGCAGGCGGCAAACCGCGCAAAGACGGCGTTTTTGACCAACATGTCTCACGATATGCGAACCCCCATGAACGCGATTATCGGGTTCACGACGCTGGCGAATGCTCAGCTTGGCAACGAGGAGGCGATCCGGGACTATCTCGGCAAGATATCCGCTTCCGGCACACATCTTCTGGCGTTGATCGACGACGTTCTGGATATGAGCCGGATCGAGAGCGGGCCTGTCGCGCTCAGGGAGCGGGAATGTTCTTTGACCGCGATCCTGCGAGACGTGGAGGCGATCACACAGGCGGACGTCAACGCAAAGAAGCTCCGGCTCCGCATGGAGCTCGCGGAGCTTCAGAATGACAGGGTCGTCTGCGACAATACCCGTGTGAGCCAGATCCTGTTGAACATCGTCAGCAATTCAATCAAATTTACGCCCGACGGCGGTACGATCAATATCCGTGTCGGACAGCGGGCGGGCGCGCGGGACGGGAGCGCAATCTATGAGTTCCGTATCAGCGATACGGGCATCGGCATGAGCCGCGAATTTCAGGAGCGCATCTTTGAACCGTTTGAGCGGGAGCGTACCAGCACCGTCAGCGGCTTGGAGGGAACCGGCCTGGGGCTCGCCATTACGAAAAACCTCGTTGACCTGATGAATGGCGAGATCAGCGTAGAGAGCGAGGAAGGGCGCGGGACGGAGGTTAAAGTCAGCCTTCCGCTTCGTTTGAGCGCCGATGTGCCGCAGACCGGGCGGGAGCCGGCGTCAGCCGCGGATAGCGGTATGCCGGCCGACGCTGTGAGCGGAAACGCCTTTCAAGGAAAATCCGTTTTGCTGGTGGAGGACAATGAGATCAATCAGGAGATTTCTCAAATGATTCTGGAAAGCAGCGGATTCACCGTAGATATTGCGGAGGACGGCTCCGTCGCGGTGGAGAAGGTGCGCGCGGCGGAGCCGGGCCGGTACGACCTGATCCTGATGGATATCCAGATGCCTGTCATGAACGGCTATGAAGCGACGCGGCAGATCCGTGCGCTGGACTCGCCGCTTTCCGGTATCCCGATCATCGCGCTCTCCGCGAACGCCTTTGAGGAGGACAAGCGCAACTCGCTGGACGCCGGAATGAACGACCACGTCGGGAAACCGATTGATGTGGAGCATTTGCTGGGAGTCCTGAAAAAGTATCTGTTTCGATAAGAAGCCGGCGTGATCACACGCCGACTTCTTTCGTGCTGCGCAGCTTGATAGGCGTCGGAACAATGCCCCGACGCGTCCCTCAAGTAAGATTTTCCGTTGCTGCTCAGTAAATTTTAGGCTATTGACGAGATTGGTTGAGTGCTATAAAATCATATCAAATAAGAATTGCGTTGTAAAGAGGAACCGCAAATTATTCGGCTGGTTCGGGAAACAAGATCTAATAATAAAGGAGGACGATGCAATGAAAGCAGAGGTACGTTATTTTTCGCGGGGAGGCAACACGAAAAAGCTTGCCGAGGCCATTGCGGAGGCGATAGGCACCGAGGCAAAGACGACGGCCGAACCGCTGACGGAGGACGTGGATATCCTGTTCCTCGGCAGCTCTGTTTATGCCTATGGCGTGGACGATGAGGTCAAGCGGTTCATCGAGGGGATCCAAGTGGGCGTCGGGGAAGTCGTCAATTTCAGCACGGCGGCCTTGGTGAAGTCCACTTATAAGCAGGTGGGCAAGCTGCTGAAAGCAAAAGGTATCCCGCAGGCGAAGGAGGAGTTCTACTGCAAAGGCTCCTTCGGCGCGCTGCACAAGGGCAAGCCCGACGCCGCGGATTGCGAGGCGGCCGCAAAGTTTGCCAAAGGGGTCATCAAATGAATAGCGGGTTGAAAAAGTATGCGCTGCCCTGCGCCGCGGCGCTGCTGGTAATTGTCGCGGCCGTCGTGATCTTTGCCGTTCCGCGCGGCGGCGTCGCGGAAACGGGCGGCGGGTATGCCGAGCGGAGCGAGGATGGCGATTTGGTTATCCGCGCGTCGGAGCTGTCGTCGGACGCGATCTCGTTTTACAGGTTTGCGGAGGGCAGCAAGATCGAGCTGATCGCTATCCGCGGCGCGGACGGCGCGGCGTATGCGGCGCTCGGCACCTGTCAGTCCTGCAACGGCTCGCCGAACGCGTACTACACGCAGAACGGCGGGGTGCTGCAATGCAACAATTGCGGCCTGACGTTCCCGCTGTCGATCATCGGCGCGGACGGCGCGGGCTGCCATCCGATCATGATGGACGATTCGGTGACGGAACGCAGCGGCGACGACCTTGTGATCGACGCGGAGCGGCTCTCCGCCTATGAGCCGCTGTTTACGCGGGTCGCCGAGCATTGAAGGAGCGAGCTGTGACGGAGGAAGTCCTCAAAGTCGAGGGAATGTACTGCGAGAACTGCGCCCATCGGATCGAAAAGGGGCTGAGCGGGCTCGCGGGCGTGACCTCCTGCAAGGCGGACTACGCGAAGGGCGAGGCGGCGGTCGCCTACGACGAGGAAACCGTATCGCGCAAAGCGTTGTGCGCGCGCGTGCGGGAGCTGGGCTACGAGGTCGCGCGGGACGCGTCGCGGCAGGCGCGGACCGTCTCGATTCTGGTCATTCTGCTGGCGTTGTATCTGATCGCCAATCACCTCGGCTGGCTGTCGGTGTTCAACATTTTCCCTGTGATCGAAACCACGATGAGTTACGGCGCGGTGTTCGTGATCGGGCTTCTGACGAGCGTCCACTGCATCGCCATGTGCGGCGGCGTCAACCTGACGCAAAGCGTCCTGTCCGCCGAGCGGAAGGAGCGCCTGCTGCGCTCGAATCTGCTCTACAACCTCGGGCGCGTCTGCTCGTATACGCTCATTGGCGGGATTGCCGGCGCAATCGGCGGGGCCGTCAGCGTCGGCGGGCGGTTTCGCGGCGCCGTCGCGATCCTCGCGGGCGTCGTGATGCTGCTCATGGCTCTGCGGCTGCTGGGCGTGTTCAAGGGGCTGCGGACGATCCGGCTGCCCGCTTTCGCCTATCGGCTGGGCGGAAAGCTGCTCAAGGGGCGGTCTGGCTTTGCCATCGGGCTGCTGAACGGCCTGATGCCCTGCGGTCCGCTCCAATCCATGCAGCTTTACGCGCTCTCTGCCGGCAGTTTTGCCGGCGGCGCGCTGTCGATGCTGCTCTTCAGCCTCGGCACGGTGCCGCTGATGTTCGGCTTCGGTGCGCTTTCGGGCGGGCTGAACCGGAAATATGCGAAGCATATGCTGACGGTCTCTGCGCTGCTGATCTTTGTGCTGGGGCTCGGCATGGTCGGCAACGGCCTGTCGCTTTCCGGCGCGGCGCTGCCGACGGCGCGGCAGGGCGAGACGGTCCGCGTGGCGATGTTGGCCGGCGACCGCCAGATCGTGCGCTCCGAGATCGACTACGGCAGCTACGAGGCCATCAGCGTACGGAGCGGCGTTCCGGTGGAGTGGACGATCTATGTGCCGGAGGGGCGGCTGAACGGCTGCAACGGCGAAATATTGGTGCGGGAGTACGGACTCGACGTAAAGCTCCACGAGGGCGAGAATGTGGTGGAGTTTACGCCGGACAAGGCCGGCGCGGTACCATACTCCTGCTGGATGGGCATGATAAGAAGCAGTATCAATATTACCTGATTGGGAGGCGCTTATGGAGCATATTGCGGCATTGGTTCGGGACCGGCGCAGCGTCCGCACCTTCGACGGACGGGCGCTCTGCGCGGAGGATATCGAGAAGCTCGGAGACTTTTTGAGAAAAATCGAAAACCCCTATGAGATACCGGTGGAGTTTAAGCTGCTCGACGCGAAGCGGGACGGCCTGAGCAGCCCTGTGATCGCGGGAACGGAGCAATATGTGGGCGCGAAGATCAAGCGCATGCCGCATGCGGAGGAGGCTTTTGGTTATTCCTTTGAGATGCTGGTGCTCTGCGCTCAGTCGCTCGGCGTCGGCACGACGTGGATCGGCGGGACGATGGATCGTGCGGCCTTTGAGCGCGCGATGGCGCTTGGCGCGGACGAGGTGATGCCCTGCGTCAGCCCGTTGGGCTATCCGGCGGCGAAGATGTCCCTGCGTGAGAGCGTGATGCGCAAGGGCGTCAAGGCTGACGCCAGATTTCGTTTTGAGGAGCTGTTTTTTGACGGCGACGGCAAGGCGCTCACAGAAGAATCGGCGGGAGAGCTGTTTGGGCCGCTGGAGATGGTGCGTCTCGCGCCGTCGGCGGTCAACAAGCAGCCGTGGCGCGTGTTGGTATCAGGGAACGCCGCGCATTTCTATGAGAAGAAAAACAAGGGCTTCGTCAGCGATGCGGCGGGAGACTTGCAGAAGGTAGATCTCGGCATCGCTCTGTGCCACTTTGCGCTCGGCGCGCAGGAGTCGGGTTTGGAGCTGCGCTTTTCCCTCGACGATCCGAAGCTTGCGGCCGCGGCCGAGCTGGAGTATATCGCGACTTGGACCGTGATGAATGATAACGCGGGAGGGCCGGAGCCGTAAGCGGAATTGCATGAGAAGCTGTGAGGGGCGGACGGGCGCGGCAGCCTGTCCACCTTTCCTGCATTCGCGGAGGGGAATATGAATATCTATGGCGATCCCGCACAATTCATGACACGCAGCTTGCTTGCATAAATGTTCGACCTATGTCCCCCTAATTCCTTGACCATGCGCCGGCATGACCTGCGGAATTTTGTGCCATCTGTCGAAATTTCTGGCTGCGCACCGGAATTATGCGGTATTGCCTTTATTCGATAATAGTATAGCCGCTGTGCTACGCACAGCAGCGCGTCTCATACGACATGCAACGCGCCTTGCGGCGCTATAAAAAGTAGAATACTTCTGCTTTTTCATGCATTTCAGTATCAGACGGTGTTCGGCGGCTGTGAATACAGGCGCAGAAAGGAGCTTGTGATGCAATACAGAAAAGACAAATCGGGCAGCGACCTTTCCGTGTTGGGCTTCGGCTGCATGCGCTTTACCCAAAAGGGCGGCGGCATCGACCTCGACAAAGCGGAGCGGGAAATCATGGCGGCATATAAGGCCGGCGTCAACTACTTTGATACGGCGTATGTGTATTCCGGAAGCGAGGCGGCGATCGGCGAGATCTTCGAGCGGAACCGTATCCGCGGGAACATCAAGATCGCGACGAAGCTGCCGCAGTATCTGATCGGCAGCCGCGCGGCTGTGGACAAGTATTTCAATGAGGAGCTCGCGCGGCTTCGGACGACCTATGTGGACTACTATCTGATGCACCATGTGACGGACGTCGCCATGTGGGAGAAGCTCAAAAAGATCGGTATTCTGGAATGGATCGCCGAAAAGAAGCAGAGCGGCGCGATCCGGAGCATCGGCTTTTCCTATCACGGGAACACGGATAATTTCCTGAAAATATTGAACGATTACGACTGGGACATCTGCCAGATCCAGTACAACTACTTTGACGAGTTCTCGCAGGCGGGCGTGGACGGACTGAAGGCCGCGGCGGAGAAGGGCGTCCCCGTCGTCATCATGGAGCCGCTGCGCGGCGGGAAGCTGGTGAACATGCTGCCCGATGAGGCGAAGAAGGTCATGCGCGACAGCGGCCGCGGGTGGTCGGCCGCGGAGTGGGGCTTCCGCTGGCTCTACAACCAGCCGGAGGTCACGGTCGTGCTCTCGGGCATGAACTCGACGGATATGGTGCGGGAGAACTGCCGCGTCGCCTCCGAGGCGCGCACGGGCGAGTTCACAGGGGCGGATTTCGCGACGCTCGCGGAGGTATCCGCGAAGATACGCGAGAAAGAAAAAGTCGGCTGCACCGGCTGCCGCTACTGCATGCCATGTCCGAAGGGCGTGGATATCCCCGGCGCGTTCCGCTGCTACAACGCGATGTATATCGAATCGAAGGCGGCGGGCCGGTTCCAGTACGCGCAGACGGTCGGCCTGACGAAGGAACCCGCCTTTGCCTCGCAGTGTATCGAGTGCGGCAGGTGCGAGCGGCACTGCCCGCAGAATATTCCGATCCGCGAGAAGCTGAAGGAAGCGGACAGGGCGCTGCGCCCGCTGCCCTATAAGCTCGGAATTGGCGCGGCGAGGAGATTCATGTTCAGAAAAGCCTCGCGTTGAGGCCTTTGTCTGCAAGAGGAAGGAGTCATAGAGACGAGCGCAGCGGTGAGATACTTTTCAAAAATCGGCAATACGAAGAAGATCGCGGAGGCAATCGCAGAGGGGGCGGGCGTTCCCGCCGTATCGCTCACGGACGAACCTTTGCTCACGGAGCGTGCGGGTGTGCTCTTTCTCGGCGGGGCGCCCTACGCGAATATTATGGCTCCCGTGTTGCGTACCTACGCGGAGAGGCTTTCCTCCGAGCAGATGGGCAACGTAACCAACGGCGAGGAATTTTTTCGCCAGGCAAGGCCGATTTGACGCGGTAATACTCTGTGTATTGCAAGGAAAATTGCCGCAGCATGGCGGAAAAGGCCCCGCCGTTTGGGTATGCCGGCATTTTTCAAACAAGGCCTAGTTCGGCAAAAGCGGCATCTTGCCGTCTCGTAAGAAAGCCGTATATAAAGCATTTTGGAGGCTCTGCTATGCAGAGCCTCCAAGATGCTTTAAATCGTCTCAGCGTCGCGGTCGGAGCCTGTTTCTACAGCTTCTGGAAATCCGAGGCGGGGTGCTTGCAGATCGGGCAGACAAAATCGGGCGGCAGCTCCTCGCCCTCGTAGATGTAGCCGCAGATCACGCAGACCCAGCCCTTTTTCTCCGCCTCGGGCTTTACCTGCGGCTTGGGCTTGATGTGCGCGAAATAGTAGGCGTAAGTCACGCTGGGCGCCTTGCTCAGCACCTTGCCGTCCGTGACCTCCGCGATGAACATCGTGTGGCTGCCGAGGTCGATGCTCTGCACCACCTTGCCGGAGAGGTACGCGTTGCACTCCTCCGTCAGATACGCGACGCCGTTGGCGGAGCGCTTAAAGGTGAACGACTCGAACTTGTCCGTCTCGCGCCCCGTCTGAAAGCCGAAGCGCTGGTAGGTCGCGAACTTCGAGTCCTCGGTCAGGAACGAGAGGTTAAACTCGCCCGTCTTGACGATCATGTCGTGGGTATAGTTCGCCTTGTTGACGCAGATCGACACGCGCAGCGGCTCGCTCGCCGCCTGAATGGCGGTGTTGATGATGCAGCCGTTGTCCTTGCCGCCGTCGCGGGCGGTCAGGACGAACAGCCCGTAGCTGAAGCTGCGGGTGACTTTGCTGTCGAACTCCGCCTTCGGCGGCGCGGGCTCCTCCACGTCCTCCGCGCCGCCCATCGCGCTGAACTGCTCCTTCGGGCAGCCGCAGAGCGGGCAGACGAAATCGTCGGGCACGTCCTCCCAACGGGTGCCGGCCTCGATGCCCTGATCGGGAATGCCCGCGGCCTCGTCGTAGATGTAGCCGCAGATGTCGCAGACATATTTCTTCGCCATCGGCTCAGCCCTCCTTCCGTACCGACGCCGCGATGGCGTCCGCCAGCGCGTCCATGTCGCCGAGATTCTGCTCACGCAGCGACGACGCCAGCGTTACGCCCTCGTCGAGGACGGTCATGTTCTTGAGCTTCTCCAGCTCCTCGCGCATCAGCGTGCCGGAGCGGATCGCCCACGAGCCGTTCTCGATGATGGCGCAGGTGCGGTTCTGGAGATTGAGCGCCTTCATATCGGCGAGGAAGTTGTGCATCGGCGGGAAAATGCCGAGGTTATAGGTCACGCTCGCCAGCACGAGGTGGCTGTACTTAAAGAGGTCGGAAATGAGGTAGCTCACATTCGTGCTGGACACGTCGTACATCCGCGTGTTCAGCACGCCGCGCTCCGCGAGCTTCGCCGCGAGAATCTCCGCCGCGCGCTCGGTGCCGCCGTACATCGAGGCGTAGACGATCATGACGCCCTTCTCCTCCGGCTCGTAGGTGCTCCAATGCTGGTACTTGTCGAGGATGTAGCCGAGGTCCTTGCGCCACACGGGGCCGTGCAGCGGGCAGATGTACTTGATGTCGCCCAGAATAGGCGCGGCCTTCTTGAGCAGCGCCTGCACCGGCACGCCGTACTTGCCGACGATGTTGGTGTAGTAGCGCCGCGCGTCGTCGATCCACTCGCCGTCGAAGTCGAACTCGTCGGCGAACAGCTTGCCGTCGAGCGAGCGGAACGAGCCGAACGCGTCCGCCGAGAACAGCACGCCGTTGGTCGTGTCGAACGTGACCATCGCCTCCGGCCAGTGCACCATCGGCGCCTCGATGAACGTGATCGTGTGCTTGCCGAACGTGCGGGTGTCGCCCTCTTTCACTTCCTCGATCTGCTCCGCTTCGATGGGGAAGCCGAACTGATGCAGCAAAATGACCGCCTTGGGCGTCGTGATGATCTTGACCTTCGGCCAGCGCAGCAAAATTTCCTCGATGGAGGCGGCGTGGTCCGGCTCGACGTGGTTGATGACCATGTAATCGAGCGTTCTGCCGTCCAGCACGGCGGTCACGTTGTCGATGAACTGCCTGCCGATGGCCCAGTCCGCCGTGTCGAACAGGACTGCCTTTTCGTCCAGCAGGACGTAGGAGTTGTAGGAAACGCCGTGGTACAGGGGATGGATATTCTCAAAGAGGGCGAGGCGGCGGTCGTTTCCGCCTACCCAATACAGGTCGTCGGTTACTTTACGGTAGCAATGCATAAATTTTCCTCCTCAATTTATTGTTTGGCGCCCCGAGGGCCGGTAAGGTCCTTTTTGCTCACTTTTCCTTTAAGAAAAGTGAGTTAAACTTCGATTTCGATGAACTTGTCCTTACCCTCGCCGCAGTGCGGGCACATCCAGCCCTCGGGCAATTCCTTGAACGCGGTGCCGGGCTTGACCTCGGCCTCGGGGTCGCCGACGCGCGGGTCGTACTCGTTGCCGCAGCCGAGGCAGACCGCCAGCTTGCGCGGGGCGGGCTTGGCCTTCGGCACGACGCGCTTCATCTTGACCATCTCGCCCGCGGGCTTCTTCTCGCCCGTATCCAGCGCCTTTGTCAGCAGCGGCGCGATTTCGAGGATATCGCCCACGATACCATAGTCGCAGTTTTTGAAGATCTTGGCGTTCGGGTCCTTGTTGATGGCGACGATGTACGACGCGTCCTTGATGCCCTTTAAATGCTGCAACGCGCCCGAAATGCCGCAGGCGATGTAGAGATTGCCGCGGAACTTCTGGCCCGACATGCCGACGTAGCGGTCGATGGGCACATATTTGAGCGTCTCCGCCACGGGACGGGACGAGCCGAGCGCCGCGCCCGCCGCCTTCGCGAGGGCTTCGATCAGCTTCACGTTCTTCTGCTCGCCGATGCCCTTGCCCATGCTGACGACGCGCTCCGAGAGCGTGATGGGCGTGCCGATGTCGATGCCGACGGTGAAGTCGAAGCCCTCCTTCTTCAGCGCCTCGACCAGCGCGGCGACCTTCTCCTCCGCGCTGCCGTCCTTAAAGATGACCTTCTTGCGCGCGCCGGTCTCGCCGCCGGCTTTCGCCGCCGCGGGCGCGGGGCTCGTGTCCTTCGCCGCTTTGCCGAGGATGTGCGAGCCGATGACGACGCGCTGGATTTCGTTGGTGCCCTCGTAGATGGTCGTGATCTTCGCGTCGCGATAGAAGCGCTCGACCTCCATGCCTTTCAGATAGCCGGAGCCGCCGAAAATTTGCAGCGCGTCGTTCGTGACCTCCAGCGCGATGTCGGAGGCGTACATTTTCGCCATCGCGGACTCCATGCCGTAGGGCTCGTGCGCCTGCTTGAGCTCCGCCGCGCTGTAGACGAGGAAGCGCGCGTTGCGGATCTTCGTCGCCATGTCGGCGATCTTAAACGAGATGCCCTGATGCACGGCGATGGGCTTGCCGAACTGGATGCGCTCCTTCGCCTGCTCGACCGCCGCCTCGTACGCGCCCTGCGCAATGCCGAGCGCCTGCGCCGCGATGCCGATGCGCCCGCCGTCGAGGGTCGCCATAGCGATCTTGAAGCCTTGGCCCTCCTTACCGAGCAGGTTTTCCTTGGGGATCTTTACATTGTTAAAATTGAGCTGGCAGGTCGCGGACGAGCGGATGCCCATCTTGTCGTAGTGCTCCTCGAAGGTGAAGCCCTCCCAGCCCTTTTCGACGATGAACGCCGAGATGCCGCGCGTGCCGATGCCCGGCGTCGTCACGGCAAAGACGACGTAGGTGTCCGCCTCGCCGCCGTTGGTGATGAAAATCTTCTCGCCGTTGAGCAGGTAGTAGTCGCCCTGCGGCTCGGCGGTGGTCTCCGTGCCGCCCGCGTCGGAGCCGGCGTTGGGCTCCGTCAGGCCGAACGCGCCGAGCTTTTTGCCGGTGCATAGGTCGACGAGATACTTCTGCTTTTGCTCCTCGGTGCCGAATTGCGCGATGGGGAATGTGCCGAGCGACGTGTGCGCCGACAAGATGACGCCGGTGCCGCCGTCGACGCGCGCGAGCTCCTCCACCGCGATGGCGTAGCTCAAAACGTCCAGCCCTGCGCCGCCGTACTTTTTGTCGTACGGAATGCCCATGAGCCCCATTTCCCCCAGCTTTGTGACTGCATCACGGGGGAAACGGTTCTCCTTGTCCAGCATGAACGCGATCGGCTTTACCTCCGCCTCCGCGAACGCCCTGACTTTGGCGCGCAATTCCTCGTGCGCCTGCGTGGTTTGAAAGTTCATGCGGTTTCCTCCTTTTGCTTTATATCATGAAAAATGGTGGAATGCTTCCTCGCATCTCATTATACAGGATAAGCCCTGTGGCGGCAAGCAAATTCGCCTCTGCATGATTGCCAGATTTTCGGCGTGAAAACCGTCCAAACGCACAAGATTGATCGCCTCCGTTTCTGCTTTGATCGACGCAACCGGGCATAGGGACAGCCTCGATAGGGAGCGCGCCCCCGGCCGCTGGCATACAGCTACTGGCGCAACGGCGTCTCATGCGAACTCACATTAAAAAGATACCATCAATGAAATCTTTTATATGAGTTCCGTATGAGCGGGTCTTTTCCCGCCATGCGGCGCCGTTTTTCCTCGAAATTCGTCAGGATTCTTTCGTCAAACCGTTGCCGCCTGACGAAAAAATCCCTTGCTCATCCGCTATCCTTCGACTGTGAAGACAGGTCCTCAGGGCTTCTGCCGTTGGCGGCCTGCGAACCGTTATGCGCCAAATTGAAGCTTGCAACGCCCTGTTTTGCGTGATATTATTTAAAAAATAACGGTCACCACAGGGGGCGAACGTATGCGCATCAGCAAAGTGGGCGGCGTGATCGCCGCGGCGAGTAAAAAGGTGGCGCAGCCGCTGCTGCGGGTCGGCACGATCTCCGTGATCCGCCGTATCGTCATCACCTATCAGCAGGCGGGTATTTTCCCCATCGTCATCATCACCGGCGCGGAGGAGGAAGAGGTCAAACGGCAGCTTGCGAGCTACGGTGTGATTTTTGTGCGGAACGGGGAGCCGGACGAGCCGGAGCTGTTCACCTCGGTGAGGCTCGGGCTGGAATATCTGGACGAAAGCTGCGACCGCGTCATGTTCACGCCGGTGAATGTGCCGATGTTTACGCCGACCACCCTGCTCACGATGATGGAGCGGGAAGGGGACGTTGTGATCGCTTCCTATCAGGGACGCGGCGGGCACCCGGTGCTCATCAGCCATAAGGCGATCCCCGCAATTCTCGGGTATAAGGGCAGCGAGGGGCTGCGCGGCGCGATCGCGTCGGGCGGCTTGCGGCGCGCTTGGGCCGATGTGGACGACAAGGGCGTTTTGCTGAACGTCCACAATGTGGAAGAGCTGGAGGCGCAGCTTGAGGAGCATAACGCTGCGATCCTGCATCCCGTGCTGCATATGCGCATGGAGCGGGAATCGCCGTTTCTCAACGAGCGGCTGAAGCTGCTGCTGTTTCTGCTCTCAAACAACTACAGCATCCGCAAGGGCTGCGCCTGCACCGGCCTTGCCTACAGCAAGGCGTGGGAGATGATCAATCAGCTCGAACACAATCTCGGCTACCTTGTCGTCGAGCGGCAGCGGGGCGGCAGGGGCGGCGGCGGTACGTCGCTTACGCCGGAGGGCGAACGGTTTCTGCTTGCCTATCAGGAATTTGAGGAAACCGTTCATCAAATTGCACAAAAAGAATTTCGCGAACGGTTCATTTATACAAAAATTATTCAATAATTTCGGCGTGGTTCCCAAAAAGAAACTTTGCTTTTAGGCCATCTTGCTTCTATAATAAAGATAGGGTTATTCTGTGCAAACAAGGCTCAGGAAAGCGGGTGGCATTTTTGCGTGAGCGGGAAACGATCCGCGCGCTGATCCTCGCGGCGGGGCTGTCGCGGCGCATGGGGGAGTTCAAGCCGCTTCTGCCGCTGCGGGGCAGGACTGTCGTCGAAAATACCGTGGAAAGCGCGCTGTCCGGCGGCGCGGAGACGGCGGTCGTGGTCACGGGCCATCGCGCGGACGAGGTGGAGCGCGTGCTTTCCCGTTCGTTCGGCGAACGCGTCCGCTGCGTGCGCAATCCGCGCTTCGCGGAGAGCGACATGATGGCGTCCGTCCGCGTCGGCGCGGCGGCGCTGCCGCCGTGCGGCGCGTTCTTCCTCCTGCCGGGGGACATGCCCGTGATATCGGCGGGTACCTTTGCGAGGCTGTTGGACGCGCGGGCGCGGGCGTATCCCGCCGTCGTGTTCCCGACGCTGGGCGGCTGGCGAAAGCATCCGCCGCTGATCGACGCGCGTTTGATTCCGGAGATCATTGCCTTTGACGGCGAGGACGGGCTGCGCGGGCTGTGGAAGCGGCACGAAAACGATATTCTGACCGTTCCGGTGGATGACGAGGGCGTGTGGGTAGACCTCGACACGCCGGACGATTACGAGAAGTGCAAACAAACCTACGAAGAACAAAAGGAGGTATGACCGATATGGAAAAGATCAGTCAAAGCGTCGTCAAAAAAGACCACGCGACAAAGGTCTCCGGCCGCAGCGTCTACGTCGCCGACTACCCGTCGGAGGGCGTGCTCTGCGGCAAGATGCTCCACGCGAAGGTCGCGCGGGCGAAGGTGCTGAGCGTCGAGGTGCCGGAGCTGCCCGAGGGCTACTTCTACGTCGACGCGAGCGACGTGCCGGGCGACAACAACGTCAACATCGTCCTCGACGACACGCCCGTTTACTGCCGCGAGACTGTCGAGTACATCGGCGAACCCATCGCGATGCTCTGCGGCCCCGACGAGAAGGTGGTCGAGCAGCTGCGCGACGCATGTAAGGTCGAGTACGAGGAGCTGGAGCCCGTCATCGACCTGCGCACGGCGACGGAGGCGTTCTTCGACTACCGCTTCGGCCACGGCGACGTGGACAAGGCGTTCGCCGAGGCGGACAAGGTCTACGACGAGGAGTTTGAGACCGGCTATCAGGAACAGGCGTACCTCGAGACGCAGGGCATGATGGCGGAGCCGGAGGAGGGCGGCCGCATGTTCGTCCACGGCTCGGTGCAGTGCGCGTACTATGTCCACGGCGCGGTGATGCGCGCGCTCGGCTGCGGCCCGACGGGCGTCCATATTCTGCAGGACGTGACCGGCGGCGGCTTCGGCGGCAAGGAGGCGTTCCCGTCGATCCTCGGCTGTCAGGTCGCGGTCGCGGCGCACAAGTGCCAAAAGCCCGTGCGCTGCGTGTTCGACCGCCGCGAGGATATGGAGTACACCTCCAAGCGCCACCCGTCGCTCTGCCGCTACAAGGTCGCGGTCAAGGACGGCAGGGTCACGGCGATGGACATCGACGTGATTTTTAACGCGGGCGCGTATTCGACGCTCTCCGCCGTCGTCTTGCAGCGCGGCATCATCGCCGCCCCCGGCATCTACAACGTGCCGAACCTCCGCGTCCACGGCAGCGCCATGAAGACCAACACGTCGCCCTGCGGCGCGTACCGCGGCTTCGGCGCGCCGCAGACCTTCTTCGCGGTGGAGATGATGATGGACCACATCGCCCGCGACCTCGGCGTCGACTCGCTCGCGTTCAAGGAAGCGCATTTGGTCAAGCAGGGCGACCCGACCTCGACCTGCGGCAAGTACCACTTCCCGGTGCCGATCCCCGCGATGATCGACGAGGTCGACAGGGCCTGCGACTACCGCAAAAAGCGCGCCCTGTACGCCAAGCCCCAGACGGGACGCTACCGCCGCGGCATCGGCATGTCGATGTACTTCCACGGCGCGGGCTTCACCGGCTCGGGCGAGCGCGACCTCATCAAGGCGGTGGCGAAGCTGCGCAAGTACAAGGACGGCACGGTGGAGATCCTCGCGTCCAACGGCGAGATCGGGCAGGGCGTCCGCACGACGTTCCCGAAGATCGTCGCGAACGAGCTGAATTTACCGCTCGACAAGGTCTACTACGACCACCCCGACACCGCGCGCGTGCCGGACTCCGGCCCGACCGTCGCGTCTCGCTCGCTGATGGTTGTCGGCGAGCTGCTGAGAAGGGCCGCCATCAAGCTGCGCGAGCAGTGGGTGGACGGCGAGGAGCAGGAGGTCGAGGAGCACTTTAAGGAGCCCGACTTCATGATCCCGTTCTACATCGACAAGTTCGAGGGCGACGCCTACCCGACCTACGCGTGGGCGGTCAACGCCATCGAGGTCGAAATTGATACTTACACCGGCGTCGGCAAGATCCTTGGCGCGTACGGCAGCTTTGACGTCGGCACGCCCATCGACTACAACGTGGTCATGGGCCAGATGGAGGGCGGCTTCCTGCAGGGCATCGGCTACGCGTCCATCGAGAAGATGGACTACGACGCCAAGGGCCGTATCCGCAACAACTCGTTCTCCGACTACCTGATCCCGACGACGAAGGACGTGCCGAACATGCAGTGCATGCTCCACGTCGAAAAGTACCCCGACGGCCCCTACGGCGCGAAGGGCGCGGGAGAGCTGCCGCTCGTCGGCGCGCCGGGCGCGTATGTGGAGGCGGTCGAGCAGGCGCTCGGCGGCGTGACGCTGAACCACGCGCCGTTCACGGCGGAGGACACGCTTGCTGTCATCACGAAGGAGGCGATCTGAGATGGCTGACATTCGCTTTACATTGAACGGCAAGGAAGTCGCCTACGGAGGCAGCGCGACGGACCGGCTGCTTGAGGTGCTGCGCAATGAGTACCGCTGCACCAGCGTCAAGTGCGGCTGCAAGGAGGGCGAGTGCGGCGCGTGCTCGGTGCTGATCGACGGTACGCTCCTCAATTCCTGCTGCGTCGCGATGGGCGCGGTCGAGGGCGCGCGCGTCGTCACGATGGAGGGCTTCCGCGAGACGGAGCGCTTCGCGGCGCTCGACAAGGCGTTCGGCGAGCTTTCCGCCGTGCAGTGCGGCTTCTGTATCCCGGGCATGGTGCTCGCGGCGGAGGCGCTGCTCTCGAAAAACGCGCACCCGACCGAGGACGAAATTCGCGAGGGCCTGTCCGGCAACCTCTGCCGCTGCACGGGCTACAACGCCATCGTGAACGCGGTGGCGAACGCGGCAAAGGAGGGGAACGGGCTATGGTGAACGGATATGTCGCGGCCTCTCTGAAAGAGGCGCTCGAAATTCGCGCGGCGCACGACGTCGTGCCCTACGCCGGCGGCACCGACCTGATGGTCGAGAACCGCAAGGGTGTGGAGTATCTCTTTTTAAGCAAGGTCCCCGAGCTGAAGCAGATCGCCGTCGATGACGAATACGTCCGCATCGGCGCGGCGGTCACGTTTACCGAAGCGCTGGCGAGCGCGGACGTGCCGCGGCTGATGAAGGAGGCGGCGTCGCGTATCGCCGCGCCCGCTATCCGCAACGCGGGCACGTTCGGCGGCAACCTCGGCAACGGCAGCGCCAAGGCGGATTCCGTGCTGATCGAGTTTGTGGCGGACGCGAAGCTGCGCCTCGTGTCTAAGAAGGGCGAGCGCATCGTCGACGTCGACAAGTTCTATCTCGGGCGCAAGAAGCTCGACCTCGCGGACGACGAGCTGATCGCGGAGATTCTGCTGCCGAAGCAGGGCTTGGAGCAGTATTCCTACGAGAAGGTCGGCGGGCGCAACGCGCTGGCGATCTCCCGCGTGTCGTTCGCGGGCGTGTTCGCGGCCGAGGGCGGCAGGATCACCAACGTCGCCGCGGCGTTCGGCGCGGTGGCGGACACGGTGCTGCGGTATAAGGACATCGAAGCGACGCTCCTCGGCAAGACCGTCGACGAGGCGAAGGCGCTGAAGGAAGACTACCTCAAAGCCTACGCCGACCGTATGGTTCTCACGCGCGGCCGCGTCAGCGCGGAGTACCGCAAGACCGTCTGCATGAACCTGCTCCGCGACTTCCTGACGAAGTTTGGCATTTAACCGAAAAAGGCCGCGCGAGCCTGCGCGGCCTTTTTGGAAGGAGAAACCTATGTATACTGTCAACATCAACGGCAAGGACTATGAGTCCGCGCACGACAAAAAGCTGCTGCGCTTTCTGCGCGACGACCTGCGTCTGACCGCGACCAAGGACGGCTGCAGCGAGGGCGTCTGCGGCACCTGCACGGTGCTCGTCGACGGGAAGAAAATGAAAGCCTGCGTCGTGCCGCTCAGCAAGCTCGAAGGCAAAAAGGTGCTGACCGTCGAGGGCATCGACCCCGAGGAGATGAAGGTCTACGAGCACTGTTTTGCCGAGGCGGGCGCGGTGCAGTGCGGCTTCTGTATCCCGGGCATGGTC
Organism: Oscillospiraceae bacterium; assembly: GCA_017458025.1. Classification (GTDB taxonomy): domain Bacteria; phylum Bacillota; class Clostridia; order Oscillospirales; family Oscillospiraceae; genus Hominicoprocola. Next base: position 19,770 of record JAFTGG010000252.1, read on the forward strand.
ATCTCGGCGAAAAGCCTGCTGGATACGAACCTGAACCCGACCCGCGCGGACGTCAAGGCGGCGATCAAGGGCAACCTGTGCCGCTGCACGGGCTATAAAAAGATCGAGGACGGTATTCTTCTGGCGGCGGAGTTCTTCCGCGAAAAGAAGGCCATTCCGCCCGCGCCGACGGAGCTGTATATGAACGAGCGCGCCAAGCGCATCGACGCCGCCGAAAAGGTCAACGGCACGGGGCTCTACGCCGACGATCTCGTATTTGACGGCATGCTCTACGCGAAGCTCATTTTCTCAAAATATCCCCGCGCGCGCATCGACCGCGTGGACGTGTCGAAGGCGCTGGAGCACCCCGACTGCGTGGAGGTGCTGACGAAGGACGACGTGCCCTGCAATAAGATCGGGCACATCAAGCAGGATTGGGACGTGATGATGGGCGTCGGCGACGTCACGCGCTACATGGGCAACGTCATCGCGGTCATCGCCAGCGACAAGAAGGACAAGCTGGACGAGATCGCGGCGCTGGTCGAGGTCGACTACACCGAGCTTGAGCCGCTCACCAGCCCCTACGACGCGCTGCGCGGCGACGCGCCGCTCCTTCACCCCGACGGCAACGTCATGAGCCGCGCGAATCTCGTGCGCGGCAACGCCGACGAGGCGATCAAAAATTCTAAATACGTCGTCACGCGCAAGTATAAGACCTCGTGGCAGGAGCACGGCTTCATGGAGCCGGAGTGCGCCGTCGCGTTGCCCGAGGGCGACGACGGGCTGCTCATCTACACCACGAGCCAATCGGTCTACGACGTACAGCGCGAGTGCTCGACCATGCTGCAAATCCCCGCAGAGAAGGTGCACGCCCGCGCGCCGCTGGTCGGCGGCGGCTTCGGCGGCAAGGAGGATATGTCCGTCCAGCAGTACGCCGCGTTGATGGCGTGGGTGACGAAGAAGCCCGTCAAGGTGAAGTACACGCGTCAGGAGTCGCTGGCGTACCATGTCAAGCGCCACCCGATGGAGATGGAGTTCACCACCGCCTGCGACGAGAATGGTATTTTGACCGGCATGAAGGGCATCATCATCGCCGACACGGGCGCATACGCGTCGCTCGGCGGGCCGGTGCTTCACCGCGCCTGCACCCACGCGGCGGGGCCGTACAACTATCAGAACATCGACATCTTCGGCATGTCGGTCTATACGAACAACGTGCCGTCGGGCGCATTCCGCGGCTTCGGCGTGACGCAGAGCTGCTTCGCGACCGAAATGAACATCAACCTGCTCGCCGAGATGGCCGGCATCGACCCGTGGGAGTTCCGCCGCCGCAACGCCATCAAGCCAGGCGACGTGCTGCCGAACGGCCAGACCGCCGATCCCAACACCAACATGGCGGCGTGCCTCGACGCGGTGAAGGACGTGTATTACGCCAACAAGTACGCCGGCCTCGCCTGCGGCTTCAAGAACTCCGGCACCGGCATGGGCAAGAAGGACATCGGCCGCGTGCTGCTGAGCGTTGAGGACGGCAAAATCCACATCCGCACCTCGGCGTCGTGCATGGGGCAGGGCATCGGGCAGATGGTGCTGACCGAGATCTGCCATGTCACGAAGCTCGACCCCGCGCTGTTTGTGTTCGAGGCCGCCGATACCGTCCGCACGCCGGACGCGGGCACCTCGACTGCGTCGCGCCAGACGGTCATGACCGGCGAGGCGGCGCGGCGCGTGGGCGAAAAGCTCAAGGCGGCGCTCGACGGCAAGACGCTCGCCGAGCTTGAGGGGCAGGAGTTCCTCGGCGAATACTCGGCGCAGACCGACCCGCTGGGCGCGATCAAGGAGAATCCCATCAGCCATATTTCTTACTCTTACGGCGCGCAGGTCGTGATCCTGAACGACGAGGGCAAAATCACGAAGGCGGTCTCGGCATTCGACGTCGGCACGCCGGTCAATATCCAATCCGTCGAGGGACAGATCGAGGGCGGCATGCTCATGGGCATCGGCTACGGCGTGACGGAGAAGATCGAGATCGACCGCGGCGTGTTCAAGAGCAAATTCGGCACCGTCGGCTTTCTGCGCGCCGACGCCGCGCCGGAGCTGGAGGTCATTCTCTGCGAGCCGAAGGAGGAAGACAAGCTGCCGTTCTCGCTCGGCGCGAAGGGCTGCGGCGAGCTGTGCATGATCCCGACCGCGCCCGCCTGCGCCGCGGCGTACTACAAGTGGGACGGCAAGTTCCGCCAGAGCCTGCCGCTGGAGGATACGCCGTACAGAAGAGCCAAATAAAGCGAAGAAAACCGCGGGCAGCCGCCCGCGGTTTTCTTCATGTAATCAGCAATTTTGCGTAAAATGCCGTCTGGTTCTGCATCGCGACGATCTGCGCCGCCGTGATTGCCTCTCGCAGCGTTTCGCGATGCTCGGCCTGATTGTACGCAAGCGCGGTAAGCCCGCCCTCGACGCAGAGGTAAGGCATCGCGCAGGGGAGACTGACCGTCATCTGCTTGGCGCTTTCGTAGCAGGCGCGGAAGAAGCGCCCCAGCTCCCTGCCGTGCAGCCCGTCAAGCTTCCCGCGTACGAAGCAACCGCGCACGGTGATACGGCGCAATTGCCGTATTTCCGGCGCGAGCCGTGACAGCTCCGACACGCGGACGCCGCTGATCGCGCCGTCGTCGAACGCATCCGGCACGAGGCGCAGACCGATGCGCGTAAGCTCGCCGCCCGTTTGCGACTCCGCGGCGTCGTTGCTGCGCCGCAGCTCGTCGAGGCTGCTCGCCAGCAGATAGCTTTGATCGGGGCTCTGATACTCCGGCACCAACAGCGCGGCTTGCGCAAGCTGGCCGGAATCGTACTTCGACAGGCTCATTGGGACATCTCCTTTTCGCAATCATATCGCTTTTGCGAACCGTATGTCAAGACGCTTGCCGGGGGCTGGCTTAAAAAGGGACATTTGCCGCGTCCCCTTGACGAGACGCGACGTGTACGATATGATAAATACATCATGTGGTGAAAGGAGATATTTTGATGTCTGTATTGCGAAAAGACTTTCTTTGGGGCGGCGCGGTGGCCGCGAACCAGCTGGAGGGCGCGTGGAACGTGGACGGCAAGGGCGATTCCGTGCCCGACCACTGCACCACC
>JAFTGG010000253.1 GCA_017458025.1 Oscillospiraceae bacterium
CCCGAATTGCTTTTTGGTGGGGGTGGGCGGCGCCCGCCCTATTGATTTGTTATGCCGGATTGCTAAAGATAATCTGGCGCGCGTCGCCCCAGCCGCAGCCGAAGTCGACATAGCCGGTGTAGAGGTCCTTGAGCGGGTTGTCGAGCGCCGTCTGTATGACGGTCGGACGCGTGATGTACACGAGTTTGACCATCTCTTTCATCAGATCAGGATCGCAGATGGCCCACTGATGCTTGGTGAAGCCGTCCTTGCCTCCGCCGATGACCATGTACTGCAGATCCGCCAGCGGGTTTGCAGCGTTGGAGTTGTCCGCCGGATTCTGCTTGGGACGGAGCTTGCCATTGTCGCCACAGATTTTCTTTGCCTCGGCTTCCAGCTCGGGAGACACGAGCAGCAAGCTCATATCTGCAAGGAACGGCAGGCCGTCCGGTGTGGTGAAGCGTCCGGCGAGACTCCGAGCTTCCGTGATAGCGTCGACGCTGAGTTCCTTCCTGATGAGGTTGGAGAACGTGCCGGCCTCCTGGTCAGGAATAAACCGTCGCCCCTGCGAACCCTTGGACGCGACAGGATGATTTGTTGCGGCCCAGCACTTGCCATCACCACCGACATAGTTGGGGTCAAAGGCATTGCCGAACATACGCAGTGCGTGCGCATAGACGGTCATCGCCGCGCTGAGGCCGAGCATCTTGCCGACGCGGGCGCACTCGCCGCTCTTGTCGATCTTCGCCTGCTTGTAGCCTACGCTATCGCTGAGGGAGAACTCCTCCGGCGTGATGATGGTCTTGAAGCCACGCTTCTTCTCGCCCTCATTGAGGTTGTTTCCATCGTACTTGGGCATCTCGCCGTAGCCGCCGCCACCAGTCAGCTCGTAATCAATGCTGTTGGAGTTGGCGACGCCCATCACGGCGAGCAGCTTGTTGAGACGGTTGTTGTAGGTGTAATCGAACGACTTCCCGACGAACTTGTAGTTGTCGGTCTTCCATGCGTTATTTAAAGGCATGGTCATACCTCCTTACGAATTTACGGCAAACACATGCTTGCCGGCAATCAGGTTGATCTTATTCAGCGCGCGGTCATGGCCGATGAGCTTGAGGGGCAGCGTCGCCGTCGCGCTCAGCACGAGGCCCGTGCCGTCCTCGCTCAGGTTGCCCTTGGCGAAGCCAATGGGCGGAAACACGACATAGACATCTCCTACGGCAGGCGTGCCGCCCTCCTCCAGCGTGAAGGTCTTGCTCGTGCCCGTAAACGAGGTAACGCGTCGTACCGCGCCGATCTCATCGGCATTGGCCGAATCCTCCGCCTTAGCGAGCAGCTTCACATAGCCGCCTTTGAAATCGCCGTTGGCAAAGCTGGCAAGCTCCGCCGCGATCAGCGTGGTCGAACTGCCGCCCTCCGCCGCTGTGATCTCCGGAGCCTTGCACTGCATCACCACATCCGGGTCGTCGATGACCAGAATGCGCGTGCCATCCGCATTGGGGTTCAGCGCGTCAGGCTTTCCGCTGTGACCCTCTGCCGCGATGCCGAGGATCGCGCCGGTCTCGCCTGCCGCCGCGGCGACGACCAGGCCGTCGGAGATCTTCACGATCTGCCCCTCCTGAATCACGGTATCCGTCGCGATGTCATACTCGCGGGCGCTGATATGCGTGCCGCCGTCGATCTTCTGGTAATACTTCATGGTGTTTTTTCCTTTCCGGGCTTATCGCCCTAAAAATTCCTTTGGCGTCATGGCCATCTCCGGATGCTCCTCATTCCACTTGTCCAGCGCCACCTTCTGCGATGGGGAGAGGACGGCCCCGCCCGCCGTGCCGCCGCCGGTGGAACGCGCGGCTTTGCCAGCCGCTTTTGCGATAGCCGCCTCACCTGCGCCGCCCACGATGGCAATGTAATCGCCGTAGAGCTGCGCAAGCGGCTCACGCCCGAACCGGGATCCGCAGAACTGCCGAAACTGTTTGTTGTTCTCCAGCGCATCGAGCTGCTTTGCGTCAAACTGCGGGTACTTCTCCATGAAGTCCCGTACATCGTCCGCGAAGAACTGCCGCTGCGCTTCCGCCTGAGCCTGCGCCGCTGCCTGTTCCGCTTCCTCGCGCCGCTTGCGACGGATATATTCGCGGTTTGCCGCGTCCTCGCTCAGGTCCTGAACGCTCCGCCCCGTCCTATTTGCCTCAGCCTGGAGCTTCGCCTGGCGAAACTGCTCGCTGTACTCGCGCATCTCATTCAAGTTTGCGAACGGCTTGTTGCCGTTGTACGGGTTCTCGATGCCGAGTTCTGCGATCTCCTCATCCAACCTCGCACGTTCCGCCGCCGCGGCCTCACGCCGCGCACGGATACGCGCGGCACGGATGGCCGCATTTTCCTCACGCGTCTGCTGCTGCGCAACCGCCTGACCGGCGCCGTCAGGCTCCGAAAGCGTTTCGCCGCCTTCGCCGTCTCCGCCAACGTTGTCCACCAGCGTAAAGTCCGCGTTCTGATAAGAGCCCACGACGCTCTCTTGGCCCACCGCTTCTGCCGTCGGAGTAATGTACGCCCCGCCGGCAGACCCCGCGGTCGATGCGGGGCCCGTCGGGCTTTGTTCCTGCGGAGCCACGGCCTCCGCCTGTCCGCCGCTTTGAACCATCGGTTCTGTCGAATTAAAGTCGCTCATTTTGTTGTCCTCTCTTTTGATAAATTATCCTCACATCGGGAAGCTGGGACCCGCCGCTCCGTCTCCCAATGTGTTGACCTGATCCAGTCCCGCAGGGACCATCGGCTCCGTCATGGGGCTTTGCTGTATGGGCTGCTTTCCCTGCTGCGTCGCCGCAATCAGTTCCTCCGTCACCTGCAGCAGCGCGGGATCGTTCTCCAGCGCCTGCGTCACCTCCAGAGGAATCGCCGGCCGGAACTTCTCGCGCCAGACGCCGATGATGTCCTGCTTCTGCGGGATATCGAGGTACTCCAGCTCCGCCGCCAATAGCTGCCAATTGTCCGCCGTCACGTTGACCGCCGCCAGCTTGTCCAGAATCTCCACCGTTGCGCCCGGCGTCTTGCTGAGGCCGTCGCCCGCCGTCACCGACACGTCGACGCGCGGGTAGTACATCTGCCGCTCCCTCAGCACCTCGCCGGTAAGCGGGTCGATGATATTCGGTATCTCCAGCGCGTAGTTCGCGCCGTTGTAGATGATGCTTTCGCTCTCGTCCCCCTCCCGCTTCGCGCCGATAAACAGCAGCCGGTCGTCGTCGAAATATTCGAGCGCCAGCCAATCCAGCAGCTCATAGAGCCTGCAAAAGCCCGCGTTCCTATCCGCGGTCTTGATCTTCGTCTGCTCTTGCGCGTCGCTTCGGAGCTGCAAAAGGCCCGAGGCGGTCGTCACGCGCGCGGTCTCGCGCCCGTTGTTGGAGTCATAGTTGCGATTTGTGCGTTGGATCTGGCTTTGCAGCCACTCGATCATCGGCGTGGACTTTATACCATTCTGAAGCCCGCCGAGCCTCGCGACCCCGCCACCTCGCCCCTGATTAACGCGCACCACCGCGCCGGGCACGTTCGTAAACTCCTCGCCGGGCGCGAGCGCGCCCTCTTCGAGAATGACCACATCGTTCGACATCATCTCATCGTTGAAAATGCCCGTCGCCAGCTCGCGGTCAGCCGCGTCGACGAGAGAGAGAATCGGCTCCAGCTCGCTCTTATTCCAAAACTGCGTCTCATCGCGGATGCACCAATAGTGCACGAATGGGAAGCGGTCGTTCTGCCTGCCGGTTCTCTCCCAATAATTGGGAATATGCCGCAGCTCTACGCCGCCCGCCTGAATACTGCACCCGACGCTGCCCGATCTCGCCGCTTTGGTATCAAACGGCTGCCGGTACCAGAACTCCAGCACCTGCACCAGATCGTCCCGCGACGCCGTGCTCTGCGTGTACGGCTCAAGGATGTCGTCCTTCTCGCGGTAGGCGGTCGCGCTCACGACCTCGTCGAGCGTCTTGCCCCGCTTTGTGATCTCCTCGTGATACAACCGCCAGAATTTGAGCTTGTGCAGCGTGTAGACGTAGAAAACGTATTCGCCGTTTTGCAGGCCCTCCGGTCCCGCCGTCGGGTCGGGGTAGATGTCTTGCGGCGCAACGTCCTTGACGCGGATATTGCCCTGACGGTCGCCGCATGGCATCGTCTCGTCCCAATACGCCTTCCAAAATGCATCGCCCAGCTTGCGGAGCCGCCGCTCGTTGGACGTATTCATGTCGTCCACGCGGTTCTCCTCCACGATGTACTTGACCGCCAGCTCGCGTTCGCGCGCCTTCTTACTGTCGAGATCGTCATCACGGCCGTGAAACTCCGGCTGTGGGATATCGGGGTTAATTTGGCTCTCGACCATAATGTACGGATCCGGCACGCAGGCCAGCAACGGATCGAGGCCGCTCTCCTCCCGCGCCTCCGCCATCTCCCGCGCCGCGTCGTGCGCGAAGTTGTAGTAGTCGTTGTGCTTGCGCCACATCGCCTCGGTGACCGCGCGCTCGTCCTTCGCCTGCTGGAACAGCCACTCCACCGTGGCTACGCGGCCCTCCGGCGTCGCGTAATCGTAGACGCGCACGCGTTCATAACCCTCCGGGCTGGGCGTTTTTCTGAATAAAGCCATAAATCCCTCACTTCTTCGCAAAGTTGCCGGTCACAAAATGCTTGACAATGCAGAACACGCCGAAGCCCTCGTTGACCGCATTGTTTTTGACCAAAATCTGCAATCTCTTGTAGTTCTTTACCTTGCGCCGGAACGGGATCTCTGCCGGCGCGTCGTTGGAGTTGAAGGTAAAGCGATTGAAATCAATGTCCTCCCAGTCGAAAATGTCCATCGTGCCCTCCGCCGCCTGCCACGCGACGGTGTCTCGGTCGGTTCGGAACAGAATCTTCGCGCTTGAGCGCGTGTATGGCTTGATGGTAACGGCGTTGCCCTTTTTGAGCATCGTCTTGAGCACCATCGGATCGCCGTCGTCGTCCGCCTTGGTGGACCATACCGCCTCGATGGCGGCGCCGTCGTCACTAAAGCGCGTCATGTCCTCGACGTCGGTGTTGAACCGGCACACGCGTCCATCGGCCACACCGAAATACAGCGACTCGCTCCCTTTGTCGATGACGCGCAATACGCATCGCGCCGGCACGTTCTCCCAATAGAAGCATTCGTAAAGGAAGCTTGTATCGTTCCTGCTCGGGTAGCTGCGCGGCTGACGCCCGTCAAGGCCGTAGACGCGCCCGCCGACGAACACGAGGTACATGCCGTCATAGCTGCACGTCACCGCCTCCGTCAGCGCCTCCGTGCGCAGCTTCGGGTCGACGCGGTAGCTCCGGTTCTGCGCGATGCGCTCCGCCGTCAGGCTGTTGGTCGTCAACGCGTACACGCCGCCGCCGGTCAAAATCAGTTGCTCGTCGCCAATGTTCCCGAACCCGAAGCGCGTCACCGCGCCCGCGCCCGCGAGGCACGGTTTGGCGGAGAACACCGTCTCGCCGTTCTCGTCCACATAGCCGCTGCGCAGGAACACAGTCGAATCCTGCCCGTTGTCCTCCTTCACGATCGCGAGGTATTCGCCCAGTCGCCGATATCCGAGGATCTTTGTCTCCGACGTCCCCAGCACGGCGTAGCCCGTGTCCGGCCAGTACGTCCCGTCCATGTAGCCGCAGGTGTAGTCCTGATTCGGGTAGTCGGGATTTCCCGTCGCGATGATGCGGTCGCTCGCTGCGCCCGCGCCCCACACAACCGCCGTCGTACACTTGTTGATGCGGTCGGCATAGCCCGCGATGGTCTTGGTGAACGTGATGAACACGTTGTCCTCCGCGCCCGCCGACGGCTTGTCCGGCGCCGTCGTGAAAGTTACGGTACCCGCGCCCATGTCCGCCGACCAGTCCGAGGTCATGACCGTGCCGTTGACCGCCACCTCGTCGACACTGTCGATGCTCTCATACGGCAGCTTGTAGACCGTGCTCGTTCCGTCGGCGAGGAACCCGATCTTCTGCTTTCCCGTCAGCAAATTGACGCTCTCGTAGCTCACGCCGCCGCCCGATGGCGTCCGCGCGATGATGGTCAGCGGCACATACGCGCTCTCGCTCGCCTCCGTGCATGTCGTACCGTTGTAGCGCAGTAGCTTTGCGCCCGTGAATATCCAAAGACTGTCGCCCATGAACACCGCCACGCTCCGCTCGTTTTGCAGTCCGCTCGCAAGCGCGGCGGACGTGCCGTCCTCATACCAGCGGTACAGCGCGCTGCCCGCATGCGCCAGCAGATGCCTGACGCCGCCGAACTCCGCGCTGAACAGTCCGTTGACCTGTCCCGAAAGCGTCAGCAGCGTGCGCCAGCCAGGGCGCTTCTCAGGCATACCACCCATGTCGGCGATCATGTTGGGCGCCCACGGGCTCCGCGCGTCGTCAACCAGCGCAGGATCGGTGGAGAAGTCCACGCCGCGAAACTTCTCGTACTTCTTAGAGCGGATGGATACGCCGCTTTTGCCCGCCATACATCACCTCCGATACAGCGCCTGACGCACGCCGCCGCTGCTCGACAGCGTGGAGCGCGGCAGCATGCCGCGCATCTGCAGGTACAGGTTGTAGAACGCGCCGTAGTCGATGACGAGGTCGGGGATGAGCTGCTGCGCCGCCACAAAGAACGGCAGGCAGTTTGCCGCGTCCTCGCTGACCTCGAAAACGTAGCTGTCCTCAGTCTCCGGCGTGATAGTTGATGGCGTCGCAATGTAGTCCAGCGCCAGCGTCGACGTATCACCCGCATCATATACAAGCTTCCCCTCGATGACCTCATACGCCGACACGCGCACACCGTTCTTCCTGATGCGAAAAACACGGGCGACCTCATTCGGCAGGCCTTCGCTGCCGGAGCCGTCGAGCGTAACAACCGTACGCCGCACAATGGGCTGCCACTTCGCCATGTCACGCTGCGCCATATCAAAGAAGTCGTTCATCTTGAGGTCAATGTCCTCGTCGACGCTGATTTCCCCACCACTCGAATATTCGTCGAGCAGCATGAGCACTTTGCGCTTTCCCTCGCCTAAAGTCATGTCCGTTTCCTCCGCTTTGGCTGTAATTTGTCGATCAGCTTCACCCGCGCCGGCTGCGCCGGCTCATAGCCGTTGGCCGTCCAATACACGCAGAACCCGCGCAGCGCGTCCGGCGCGTGCGTGATCTCGTGCGGCTCGTTTTTGACGTCGTTTGCCCGCCGCTCGTCGTACTGGAGCAGCGGCAGACAGCGGATAATGTTCCGGCAGTTCGGAAAGAACCGCAGCCGCGGCCGCATAGCGCCGTCCTCGCACGGTCTGACCTTCAGCCACTCCTTGACGGCCATCCAGCCGTCCACGCGGTCGTTGCTCGTCTTAGTGAGGTAGATCCCCGACTCCGCGAATATGTCCGCGACGCTCTTGCCGGTCTCCTGCCGCGCGTTCCACAAGTCCGGCGGCGCGAGATACGCCGTGACGGCATGTCCCGCCGCCAGCTCCTTGACTGCTGCCGCCGCCTCGGAGACGATCAGTCCGTCGTGCCCCTCGCCGAGGTCACGGCCTTCGTACACCTCGCCGACGACGTAGGCCTCGCCGGTATCGTCGACGCCGATCAGCAGCGCCGCCAGCATGTCGAGGCCGTAGTCCAGCGTGATGTACCACCGCCACCACGCGGGCGGCTGGAACGCCTCGACGACGTGCTGCTCACGGTTCCACTCGGTGAAATATTGTCCCACGAACACGTCCCAATTCCCGTCGCGCCACGCTTCGCGCAGGCCGTGGGGCAGGTTGTCCAGCCGCCGGACGTATTCCGGGTCCTTTTTCATCAAGACCAGATTGTCCGTCACCCTCGCGGGAATAAACACATAGTCTTCCGGACGCTCTCCCGCGCGAAAGTCGCGGTCGATAAACAGCCGCTTCACCCACGCGTGACCCGGCCCGCCGGGGTTGCAGGTGAGATACATGCGCTTGGGGAAGTCGTTCGCGCCGCGCAGCGCCGCCGTCAGCGTCGCGTATTGGTACTCGGTGAAGTGCGTCGCCTCGTCGAGGAAAATGACGTCGTACTCCTGCCCCTGATATTGATCCACGTCGCCCTCGTTGTCGCAGTAGCCAAAGACGATCAGGCTGCCGTTGGGAAACTCGAACGTCTTGTCCGTCGCCTTGTACTCCGCGACGCCGCGGAGCATGCGCCGCATGGGGCGGATATGGTTTTCGCGCAGCTCGACGAGCGTCCGGCGCAGGATCAGGATACGGATCCCCTTGTACCGCGCCGCCATGAAGACCGCCTTATGCTGCACGCACCAGCTCTTGCCGCCGCCGCGCGCGCCGCCGTAGCAGACGTAGCGCTCCCGCGCGTCGAAAAACAGCTCCTGCTTCGGCTGCGGCGGCGGAAGCCTGATCTCAATCGCCACGGTCTCCCACCTCGTCGGACAGCGTCAGGATCACCGTATTGCCCTCGACGTCCGCCGCCTTGATGGGCGTGTCGAGGCCCAGGAGCTTGCTGATCTGGTCCAGCGCGCTCAACGCGCCCTTCGCGTCGAACGACTTCGGGTCCTCCAGCATGCATCGGTGATATACCTCCAGATATTCCCGAATGACTTGGTCGCGCGTCATCTCCGCCGCGCCGGCCGCTTCCTCCGCTTTTCTGCTTCGCTTCGGCTTCCCCGCCGCCTCGGACGCTTCCGCCGCCTCTTTGCTCTTTTTGCTTGCCGCCATGCCCTCACCTCCCTTCGTTACCGCCTGACGCCCCGCGCAGCCTCTCCACGAGTATCTTCACAAGTTACTTCCGAGGCGGCAGACGCCTGCCCGCCGCCTCCCCATAGGCGCGCTTCCCGACCCGCCGCTCAGATCACGCGGTAACTTTTTAAGCTACTTACAGTCTAGCACACGTTTAATAACTTGTCAAGTCATTTTTTCTTGACTTTTCCAAAAATTTTTATACAATGAAGTTACTACATGTAGGAGGTTTTCCCCATGACGCTCGGCGAACGCATCAAATCCGCCCGCGAGGCGCTGCAAATGACGCAGGAGGAGCTCGGCAGGCTCTGCAACACGACGAAGCAGACCATTTTTAAATATGAAATGGGCATCGTGACCAACATTCCGCTGGACCGGTTGGAGCTGCTGTCGGAGAAGCTCGGCGTCACGCCCGGCTACCTGACGGGCTGGGTGGACGCGCCCGCGCTGCCGGAGAAGCTCAGCGAGCTGGCGGAGCCGTTCGGCCGGCTCAACGGCGACGGGCAGGACCGCGTCATCGGCTACACGGCCGACCTCGTGTCCTCGGGCAAATACAAGCGTGCCGAGCCGGCGGAGCCGATGGTCATTCCGTTCCCGAAGGCGAAGCGCCGCAAGGACGGCTTTGTGGAGTTCAAGGTCTACGACCAGCCCGCCGCCGCGGGTCTCGGCAACTATATCGACGCGCCGGACTTCTCCGTGGAGCAGTACCCCGCGATGCTCGCGCCGGAGGGCGCGGAGTTCGGCGTGCGCATCTCCGGCGACTCGATGGAGCCGGCGATCCCCAACGGCTGCACGGTCTTCGTGCGGCCGACGCCCGCGGTGGACCCCGGCGATATCGGAATCTTTGTGCTGGACGGGCAAGCCTATTGCAAAAAACTCGTCGCCGACCGCGCGGCGCGGCAGGCGAAGCTTCGGTCTATCAACAAAAAGTACCCCGATATCGTCGTGGAGGACGAAACGCGCATGCGTACGCTGGGCAGAGTGCTCGGACACTACCCCGAGTAACGCTTTTTGGCGGTTTTCGGCATGATTTGCCGTAGACCGACCGCGCCCGTTAAAAAACGATAGTCTTTTGAAAATCAAAAACCCGCTCGGTTGAGCGGGTTTTTCCTTGCGCCGCTGCGCGGCGGTTTCGCGGCTTTAAAAATCATTTTCCTCCGACCGACCGGTTTTGACGGCGCGGTTTTCGATAAAAACGCGCGTTTTTGACAGAAAACCGCCGGAGGATAAGTCCATTCTCCGGCGGCGGTTTTTTCTCTCAATAGATTTTCCGTTTCATGGCGCCATGAGCCATAAAGTAGAATACTTCTGCTTTTTCATGCATTTCCGTATCAGCCCAGAATGAGCTTCGTCAACTCCTCGGGGGCGTCCACGACGGTTTCCGCGCCCGCGGCCTCCAACGCCGCGCGTCCGCGGAAGCCCCAGCTGACGGCGATGAGGGGAAGTCCCGCGTTTTTTGCCGTTTCGACGTCGACCTCCGAGTCTCCGACATACACCGCGCCGTCCTTCGACGCCTCCGCGCCCAGCGCTTCGAGCGCGGCGTAAACCGTGTCCGGAGCCGGCTTTCTGCGGCGTTCCGGCGTTTCGCCGATCGAAACGTGCAGCAATGTTCCAAAATGTTCCTTGCTCAAAATCTTCACCATTTGATCCGGCTTATTCGAGACTACGGCGAGCTGCTTTCCTTCTTTTTGCAGCCTTTCCAGCATCGGCACGACGCCGTCGTAGGGTTTTGTGTGGTCGCGGCAGTGCTCGGCGTAATACGCCTGATACCGCAGCAGCGCCTCGTCGACCGCGGCGTCGCCGCTGCCCTCCGGCAGGGCGCGGCGGAGCTGGTTCCGCGCGCCGTTGCCGACGTAACCGCGAATCTCGTCCGGCGTGCGCTCGGGATATCCCAGCTCGCGCAGCACGGCGTTGGTGCTCGCCCAGAGGTCATAGAGCGTGTCGAGCACGGTGCCGTCCATATCGAATAAAACGGTTTGATAGCCCATATAAAATCATATCCTTTTCGCTTTTATAGCTAAATAATAACAGCATTATGAAAATTGACAAGCGGAAAATATCATGTATAATTTAGCTAAGCCTTGTTTTAAAATGGGCAACGTGCCCAATGGCGAGGGATTTTTTCGCCGGACAAGGCCGATTTGACGCGGCAATACTTTGTGTATTGCAAGAAAAATTGCCGCAGTATGGCGGAAAAAGACTCGCCGTTTGGGCATGTCGGCATTTTTCAAACAAGGCCTTGTGCTGAAAAAAGCGGAGGGATATC
>JAFTGG010000254.1 GCA_017458025.1 Oscillospiraceae bacterium
CGCGCGGCGCTGAGCGGCAGGACGAAGATCGTCGCCATGACGCAGGTCTCGAACGTCCTCGGCGTGGAGAACGACGTCAAGAGGTTTGCCGCCCTCGCCCATGACGCGGGCGCGGTGTTCGTCTGCGACGGCGCGCAGAGCGTGCCGCATATCCCCGTCGATGTGCGGGAGCTGGGCGTCGACTTTCTCGCGTTCTCCGGCCATAAGATGTGCGGCCCGATGGGCGTCGGCGTTCTGTACGGCAAGCGCGAGCTGCTCGAAAAAATGCCGCCGTTCCTCTACGGCGGCGAGATGATCGAATACGTCACCCGCGAGGGCGCGACTTACGCCGAGCTGCCCCACAAGTTTGAGGCCGGCACGGTCAACGCCGCGGGCGCGGCGGGTCTCGCCGCGGCGATCGGGTATTATCAGAAACTCGGCTTTGAGAATATCGTCGCCCGTGAAGAACAGTTAAGCGAGGCCGCGTACAACGCGCTGACCGCGATCCCGCACCTGCGCCTGCTCGGCGCGGCGGACGCGAAGGCGCACCACGGCATTTTCACGTTTACCGTCGAGGGCGTGCACCCGCACGATATCGCGGAGATCCTGAACGCCGACGGCGTCTGTATCCGCGCGGGACACCACTGCGCGCAGGTGCTGATGCAGCACCTGTGCACGCCGTCCACGGCGCGCGCGAGCCTCGCGTTCTACAACACTGAGGAAGAGATCGCGCGGCTGGCGGAAAGCCTTGCGAGCGTGAGAAGGAGAATGGGCTATGGAGAATAGCAGCTTTTACCGCGAGGTCGTCAACGACCACAACCTGCGCCCGACGCACAAGCACGAGCTGCCGGACGCGAACATGGAGCTGCGCGGCGTGAACCCCAGCTGCGGCGACGACATCACGCTGCGGCTCAAGGTCAGGGACGGCGTCATCGAGGACGGCGCGTACACCGGCGACGGCTGCGCGATCTCGCAGGCTTCGGCGGACATGATGCTCGACCTCATCATCGGCAGGAGCGCGGACGAGGCGAAGCGCCTCTCTGAAATCTTCCTCCGCATGATCAAGGGCAGGATCACCGACGATGAGCTGGACGAGCTGGAGGAGGCGGGCGCGCTGATCGACATTTCGCATATGCCCGCCCGCGTCAAATGCGCGGTGCTGGGCTGGCACACGATGGAAAATCTGCTGGGCGAAAATCCCGAAGCATAAAAACGGCGACGGCTCCCAACCGGGAGCCGTCGCCGTTTTTCTATGCGCTGACCGTTTGCAGCGCCGGCAACTCGGCATCTATCTGATAAAAAGTGTAAGCTTTTTATTAAATAGTAGTATTACGCGCTCTTCCGCAGCGCGGGGCCCGGGTTTCGCATATCCGGCGCAAAACGCCCGATCATGCTTTTTTCCTGTATCCGCAGTCGCAATACGGTCCGCCGGACGCGAGCGTGTACTCTCTGACAAATTGGCTCGCGCCGCCGGCTTCGCTCATCGTATAGTCCAGAGCGCACATGGCGGGCACGATCTCGGCGATTCCGAGCTCCCCCGCCAGCACGCAGATGCCGCACTTGCTAAAGCGCGCCTCGTAGCCGCTCCCGTCCTCATACTCGTAGTAATCCATGTTCCATGAATACGGATTCCTGTCCGCCGCCTTGAACGCAGCCGTTTTCTGCATGGCGCGGATATCCTTGGGCGAGAACTTGTTTTTGCCGCTTGCTCTGCAAAACCATTTCATCGGCTCCGTCATCATGGCTTTACCGTAATACTCGGTCATGATATTGAAATCCCTAACTTAAACTTTTTCCGTTTAGGGATTTGATTTCATTTGATACGATATGATACCAAATATCCTTAATCTTTGAGTTCTCTGTACTTTTGCTATCAAAAAGCTATCAATGTTGTGCTATCAAAAGAATAACAGCAACTTTTTCTATATTTAATATAACACAGCTTATCTCTATTATCAAGAGACTTTTTTATTCGATATACGGAATAAACAGACCGAAGAGGCATCCCCTTCCGCGTGTGTGCAATTACTCAAACATCTCCAGCAGCATCTGATAAAACGCATCATCTACCTGACGGAAAGTGCGACTATTGTCCGGACGATAGCTGTCAATCAGGTAGTATTCACCGTCCTGTTCAAACACCAAGCAACGAATCATATCAGGGTGCAGCACTAACTCATCATTAGCCTTATATTCAATAATGATCTCAAACCCATCGAGAAAGTCGTAGCCACCAGATCCGTTCGGCCTCCTCCCGTAGATTGGATGCTCCAAATCCAGATACGGCGCGCCGTCGATCGCCGCCAACAGCTTCAAAGCCTCGTCCCGGTCGGCAATCACTGCGGGGCCAACATTTTTGTTGCCAGTTAATTTGACCACGGATATGCGCTCCGGCAGAAAGACATCGGCAGAACTCGGCTCAAGCTGGTCGTACTGCGGGATGATATAGAATAAAGTGGGATTGTAGTCCACAACTGTAACCTCACAGGGGAGCTTTTTGCCGTCCAGTTTGATTTGAAGCTTCGGCGGCGTATCCGCGGTGGAGGACACACATAAAAGGCTGCCATTGTTCACGGTTTGTTCCGTCTCCAGTACGAGGGCCGTGCCAAACAGGCCGGTACGAGAGCCGAAACTGTTGTGTGTCATGCCGCCTATCCCCGCCGGAATGTAAATCAGGAAAAAGTGTTCTTGATTGCTGCCGCGCGCATAGTCGTAACGCAGGGCGTAGGCACGATCATAGCGCGGTTCCAGACCATCCAGCCATTCATGCACGCTCTGGCGAATGATTTCTGATTCCTGCTCCATGTCGTATTCGTCAAAGGAG
>JAFTGG010000255.1 GCA_017458025.1 Oscillospiraceae bacterium
CACAGCACGTTCGCGATGCCGGAGATACCCATCCACGTCAGCTTTTCGATCAGCTCGTCGGAGAGCTTCAGCGTCTCCTGCAGGTACTTCTGCCCCTCGGGCGTGTTGAACAGGCGCAGCAGGCGCTGGCTGTCCTCGTCGTCGATGGCGATGGCCATATCGGTGTTCTTCACGTTATGCACCCACGGGATGTGCTTGTCGCCGATGCCCTCGATGCGGTGGCCGCCGAAGCCGTTGTCGAGGATCGTCGGGCACTGCAGCGCTTCACCCACGCCGAGCTTGCCGGCCGGATAGCGCTCCTTCAAGAGGTCGCCCGCCGACATCGTGCCGGCGGAGCCGGAGGTGAAGCACGCGCCCGCGAAGCGCTGGCCCGGCTTCTTCGTGTTCTCAAACAGCTCCGCGAGCGCATAGCCCGTGACGTTGTAGTGCCAGAGCGGGTTGCCCATCTCGGCGAACTGGTTGAAGATCATCATGCTCGGGTCCTGCTTGAGCTCCCAAGTCTTGTCGAAGATCTCCTTGACGTTGGACTCGCAGCCCGGCGTCGCGATGATCTGTCCCGCGATGCTCTTGAGCCAATCAAAGCGCTCCTTGGACATATCCTGCGGCAAAATCGCCACGCTGTCGCACGCGAGCAGCTTTGAGTTGAACGCGCCGCCGCGGCAGTAGTTGCCCGTCGACGGCCACACGGCATGGTGATAGGTCGCGTCGAACTGACCCGTCACGAGCCGCGGCGCGAGACAGCCGAACGACGCGCCGACCTTGTGGCAGCCCGTCGGGAACCACTTGCCCGCCATCGCGAGGATACGGCACTTGACGCCGCTGAGCTCCGGCGGGATCTCGACGTAGTTCGGCGTCTTCTGGTAGAGGCCGCCGCTCTCCTTCGCCTCGTTGTGCCAATTGATGCGGAACAGGTTCACGGGGTCGACGTCCCACAGGCCCGTGTTCTTCAGCCTGTCCTTGATTTTTTCGGGGATCAGGTCGGGATTCTGCATCTGCGCGATGGTCGGGATAATGACGTTGTTCTCCCGCGCCTTCGCGATGTTCTTCTTAAGCCCTTCCTTGTTGACGGTCAGGTCAATCTTACCCATTTTGTTTGCCCTCCTGTTTGTCGATGTATGAGTAAAGCGTATATTTTGAGATTCCGAAATATTTGGCGATCTTGTCGCCGGATTTCGTGACGAGGAACGCCCCGCTCTGGCTCAAAAAGCCGATGGCGCGCATCTTGTCCTCTTTGTTCATCAGCGCCACGGGCTTGCCGACCAGCGCCACCGACTGCTCGATCAGCTCGTTGAGCAGGTCGTTGACGTTGACGATCTTCTGCGGCTCGCTCGTGCCGGTGTCGTTCTTCGCGGCGACCAGCTCGCGCACCGCGCCCTCGACCATCAGCAGCGCCGAGATGTCGTAGTTGACGCCGAGAATGGCGGCGACTTTGCCGCTCTTGCCGCGAATGTACATGGTGGACGACTTCAGGATCTTGCCGTCCGGCGTTTTGGTGAGGTAACAGAGCCGGTCGACGGGCTGCATGTCCGCGTCGAGCACCTGCTCCAACGCGACCTGGGACGCGCCGTCGCCCACCTTTCTTCCCGTGACGTGCCCGTTCTCGATGGCAACGATCGTGCTGTCCGTGCCCTTGCCGCTCACGTCGTGGACGACGACCTCGCAATTGCTGCCAAAAGTCGCCGCAATGCCCTTTGCGATCTGCTTTAGTTCGTTCAACTGCACGGTTTCGATATGCCTCGCCTCCTTCTCGTATCGCCTTCCTCCCACTTTTGTCACTCTTATTCTAATACAGCTCCCTTGCAAATTGCAAGCCTTTTGCAAAAATTTTTTCAGCAATTCTAAATTTTTGTTTGACATTACGGACACTTATGTTAGAATATACATGAATCATTTTGAAAACGGGAGGTCGATTCCTATGGATTTTGAAGCGATCAAGAGGGCTGCGCAAGCCTACGGTCCGGACATGACGCGGTTTCTGCGCGACATGATCGCCATTCCGTCCGAATCCTGCGAGGAGGAAGGCGTGGCGAAACGCATCGAGCAGGAAATGAAGAAGCTCGGCTTCGACAAGGTCGAGATCGACGCTCTGGGCAACGTCATCGGCTGGATGGGCGACGGCGAGAAGATCATCGCCATCGACAGCCACATCGACACCGTCGGCATCGGCAACCGCGCCAATTGGACGGACGATCCCTACGAGGGCTGGGAGAACGACACCCAAATCTACGGCCGCGGCGGCTCCGACCAGGAGGGCGGCCTCGCCTCCGCCGTGTACGGCGCGAAGATCATGAAGGACCTCGGCCTGATCCCCGCGGGCTGCAAGATCATGGTCGTCGGCTCCGTGCAGGAGGAGGACTGCGACGGCATGTGCTGGCAGTACATCGTCAACACAGACTTTGCCTCCCCCGAAGACGCGCGCAACAAGATCGCGTTCGTCATCTCCACCGAACCCACGGACGGCGGCATCTACCGCGGCCATCGCGGACGCATGGAGATCCGCGTCGACGTCAAGGGCGTCTCCTGCCACGGCAGCGCGCCGGAGCGCGGCGACAACGCGATCTACAAGATGGCGGACATTTTGCAGGACGTGCGCGCGCTCAACGAGAACCCCGCCGACGACAGCGTCGAGATCAAGGGCCTCGTCAAGATGCTCGACCCGCAGTACAACCCCGAGCATTACGAGGACGCGCGCTTCCTCGGCCGCGGCACCTGCACGACGAGCCAGATCTACTTCACCTCCCCGTCGCGCTGCGCCGTGGCGGACAGCTGCGCGATCTCGATCGACCGCCGCATGACCGCGGGCGAGACCTATCAGAGCTGCCTCAAGGAGATCGAGGACCTGCCGAGCGTGAAGAAGTACGGCGACGACGTGAAGGTCAGCATGTATTGGTACGACCGCCCCGCGTGGACGGGCGAGGTCTACAAGACCGAGGCATTATTCCCCACCTGGATCAAACAGGAGACCGCGCCGCACGTTCAGGCGCTCGTCGACGCCTACCACGGCCTCTGGGGCACGGAGCGCATCTGGAGTGACGACCTCGCGAAATCGACCCGCGAGGGCAGGCCGCTGTGCGACAAGTGGACGTTCTCGACCAACTGCGTGTCGATCCAGGGCCGCTACGGTATCCCCTGCGTGGGGTTCGGCCCGGGCGCGGAATCGCAGGCGCACGCGCCGAACGAGGTCACCTGGAAGCAGGACCTCGTCACCTGCGCCGCGCTCTACGCCGCCGCGATCCCGCTGTACAAGGGCGCGGACAAGGAAGAAAACGCCACGAGCTTCCGTCAGGAGCTGACGGGCAACGATATAAGATAATTCGTTTTTGCGCTTCGCGCAAAAGCCGAAAAGGTTTCACTTCGTGTAAGGTGTTTTTCTGACGCGCATGTCGTCAGAAAAACAATCAGATTCATTTCGCCGTGCGCGGCGAAATAACGAAAGAATAAGGAGGCTGATTCCAATGAGCAAAACAGTAGACCTCGCGCGGCAGCTTGAGAAACTGCATATCAACAATATGTATAAGAACGATTTCTATTGGACGTGGGACAAAACCGACGAGGAGCTTGCCGCCGTGTTCGCCGTCGCCGACGCGCTGCGCGACCTGCGCGAGCGCAACAAGTCCACCCGCGTGTTCGACTCCGGCCTCGGCATCTCGATCTTCCGCGACAACTCGACCCGCACGCGCTTCTCGTTTGCGTCGGCGTGCAACCTGCTCGGCCTGGAGGAGCAGGTGCTCGACGAGAAGGTCAGCCAGATCGCCCACGGCGAGACCGTGCGCGAAACCGCGAACATGGTGTCCTTCATGGCGGACGTCGTCGGCATTCGCGACGACATGTTCATCGGCGAGGGGCACAAGTACCAAAAGACCTTCATGGACTCTCTGGAAGAAGGCTACCGCGACGGTATCCTCGAACAGCGCCCGACGCTGGTCAACCTCCAGTGCGACGTGGACCACCCGACGCAGTGCATGGCGGACATTCTGCACGTCATCCACCACTTCGGCGGCGTGGAGAACCTCAAGGGCAAGAAGGTCGCGATGACCTGGGCGTACTCCCCGTCCTACGGCAAGCCGCTGAGCGTCCCGCAGGGCGTCATCGGCCTGTTCACCCGCTTCGGCATGGACGTGACGCTCGCCCACCCAGAGGGCTACGAGGTCATGCCCGAGATCGAGGAGATCGCCCGCAAGAACGCCGAGGCGACGGGCGGCAGCTTCCGCAAGTCCAACTCCATGAAGGAGGCCTTCGCCGACGCCGACATCGTCTATCCCAAGAGCTGGGCGCCGTTCGCCGCTATGGAGGAGCGCACAAAGCTCTACCAGCAGGGCGATAAGGCGGGCATCGACGCGCTCGAACAGCGGTTGCTCGCGCAGAACGCCGAGCACAAGGATTGGGCCTGCACCGAGGACATGATGAAGCTCACGCGCGACGGCAAGGCGCTGTATCTGCACTGCCTGCCCGCCGACATCACCGGCCTCTCCTGCGAGATGGGCGAGGTGGACAACTCGGTGTTCGACCGCTACCGCGTGCCGCTTTACAAGCAGGCGTCGTATAAGCCCTACGTCATCGCGGCGATGATCTTCCTCGCGAAGGTCAAGGACCCCGTGAACACGCTCATGGCGCTCGACGCCGCGGACAGCCTGCGGAAGCGCTTTTGACGGATTTGTCAAATTTTTCTGATGTTCTTTGGTGAAAACGTACGATATTTTGCATTGTCTTTTCCTGTCAAATTCGGTATGATGGAGTCAGACGAGGCCGTCAGGGTCCGCTCCGGCGGTCTAAAAACGATTGGATCAAGAGAAAAGGAGAGCAAACTATGAAGAAGTACCTTGCATTGTTCCTCGCGCTCGTCATGACGCTCGCGTTGGTTGCCTGCGGCAGCGGCAACAGCGGCGCCACCTCCGCCCCCAGCACAGACAGCAGTACCACGACTACCACTCCCGCCGCTTCCGGCAGCACCGACGCCGCTCCCGCCGCGTCCTCCGGCCTGAAGGTCGGCGCTATCCTCGTCGGCGATGAGAACGAGGGCTACACCTACGCCCACATCGAGGGCATCCGCAAGGCCATGTCGGCCGCGGGCCTGAGCGACAGCGACGTCGTGTGGTTCTACAACATTCCCGAGAACGAAGAGTGCTACGACAAGTGCATCGAGGCCATTCAGCAGGGCTGCAACCTCGTCATCACCAACTCCTACAGCCATCAGCAGTTTGCCGAACTCGCCGCCTCGGAGCATCCTGAGGTCGAAGTGGTCGCCATGACCGGCGACACTGCGCTCAAGTCCGGCCTCCCCAACTTCCACAACGCGTTCAACATGACCTTTGAGTCCCGCTATGTCTCCGGCATCGTCGCCGGCATGAAGCTCAAGGAGCTCATGGACGCGGGCACCGTCACCGATCCCTACATCGGCTATGTCGGCGCGTTCCCGTATGCCGAGGTCGTCTCCGGCTACACCGGCTTCTTCCTCGGCATCCAGTCCATCGTCCCCACCGCGCACATGGACGTCCAGTACACCAACTCCTGGTTCGACCTGCAGGCTGAGGCCCAGACCGCCGAGGCTCTGATGGCCCGCGGCTGCGTCATCATCGGCCAGCATGCCGACTCCACCGGCGCTCCCTCCGCCGTCCAGTCCGCGAAGGACAACGGCGCGACCGTCTACTCCGTCGGCTACAACATCGACATGCTGAGCGTTGCCCCGACCGCGGCGCTGACCTCCTCCACCAACGACTGGAGCGTGTTCTACACCTACCTGTTCAACACCGCGAAGAACGGCGGCACGATCTCGACCGACTGGTCCGAGGGCTATGAGACCGGCGCTGTCGCCATCACCCCGCTCGGCCCCGAGGTCGCCGCGGGCACCGCTGAGGCCGTTGCCGCCGCCGAGGCCGCCATCAAGGCCGGCACGCTGCACGTCTTCGACACCAAGACCTTCACGGTCGGCGGCGAGGAAGTCACCTCCGCCCTGACCTTCGACTCCGACGGCGACTGGACCAACGATACCAACGAGGGCATCGTGGACGGTTACTATCACGAGTCCGAGTATATCTCCGCGCCGTCCTTCTCCCTGCGCATCGACGGCATCACCGAGCTCAACTAAATCCCATCGGAAAGGGCTGCCACCGGCAGCCCTTTCTTTTTGTTAAATTCTCACAATTATTTTGGTGAGCTATAGAATATTTTGTCTTTTCTGATTTACAAGCCCGCCCGAATATGCTAAAATCATACCATAATCCCGAAACGAAAGGGTGAACGCCTTGGCAACACAATGCGCCGTCAAAATGGAGAATATCACCAAGCGCTTCGGCAAGGTCGTCGCGAACGACCATATCAATTTGGAGCTGCGCGAAGGTGAGATTCTTTCGCTGCTGGGCGAAAACGGCAGCGGCAAGACCACGCTGATGAACATGCTCTCCGGCATCTACTTCCCCGACGAGGGCCAGATTTACGTCCACGGCAGGCCCGTGACCATCGCCTCGCCGAAGGACGCGTTCGACAACGGCATCGGCATTATCCACCAGCACTTCAAGCTGGTCGATGTGTTCACCGCGACGGAGAACATCGTCCTCGGTCTCGAGGGCGAGGGCAAGTTCGACCTGAAGGCCGCGGGCGCGAAGATCGCGGAGATCTGCGCGCGCTACGGCTTCGACATCAAGCCCGACCAGAAGATCTACGACATGTCGGTCTCGCAGAAGCAGACCGTCGAGATCGTCAAGGTGCTGTATCGCGGCGCGGACGTCCTCATTCTGGACGAGCCGACCGCCGTGCTGACCCCGCAGGAGACGGACAAGCTGTTCGACATCATGCGCGCGATGAAAAAGGACGGCAAGTCGCTCATCATCATTACGCACAAGCTGCATGAGGTGCTGGACGTCTCCGACCGCGTGGTCGTGCTGCGCAAGGGCGAATACATCGGCGACGTGGCGACGAAGGACGCCGATCAGCAATCGCTGACCGACATGATGGTCGGGCGCAGCGTCTCGCTTAACATCGACCGTCCGCTGCCGAAGGACCCGAAGCCGCGGCTTGAGGTCAAAAACCTCACGGTCTACGACGAGCTGGGCGTCAAGCGCCTCGACGACGTGAGCTTCACCGCCAACTCCGGCGAGATCCTCGGCATCGCGGGCGTCGCGGGCAGCGGACAGAAGGAGCTGCTGGAGTCCATCTCCGGCCTCTACCCCATCCGCTCCGGCTCCATCGTGTTCCACGATCCCGACAGCGGGCAGGACAGGGAGCTGGTCGGCATGGACCCGCTCGATATCCGCAAGGCGGGCGTCGGCATGGCGTTCGTGCCGGAGGACCGCCTCGGCATGGGCCTCGTCGGCTCGATGGGCATGACGGGCAACATGATGCTGCGCTCGTGGCGTCAGGGCAAGGGCCCGTTTATCAACCGCAAGAAACCCGAGCAGCTCGCGAACGATATCTGGCAGGAGCTGGAGGTCGTCACGCCGAGCACCGCCTTCCCCGTCCGGCGCATGTCAGGCGGCAACGTGCAGAAGGTGCTCGTCGGGCGCGAGATCGCGCAGGAGCCCGCCGTGCTGATGACGGCCTACGCCGTGCGCGGCCTCGATATCAATACCTCGTACACCATCTACAACCTGCTCACGCGGGAGAAGATGAAGGGCATCGCCGTGGTCTACGTCGGCGAGGACCTCGACGTGCTGCTGGAGCTGTGCGACCGCTTGGTCGTGCTCTGCGGCGGACAGGTCTCCGGCGTCGTCGACGCGCGCACGATCACCAAGGAGGAAGTCGGCCTCCTGATGACCCAGCACAGAAAGGAGGGCGCCTGATGAGCACGGTCGAACGCAGCGGCCATGAGCCGTTCATTCGTATGTCCAAACGCGGCGAGATGCTGCCCGCCGGCAAGGCGTGGGGTATTCGCGTCCTCGGCTTTTTCCTGAGCCTCGTCGTCAGCGGCGTCGTCATCATCGCCATCTCCGGCCTCAACCCCGCGGCGGTGTTCGCCACGATGGCGACCGGCGCGTTCGGCTCCGCCAAGACCTCGTGGGTCACGATCCGCGACGCGATGACGCTGCTGTGCATCGCGGTCGGCCTCGCGCCGGCGTTCAAGATGCGCTTCTGGAACATCGGCGCCGAGGGTCAGATCCTCGTCGGCGGCATCGCCACGGCGGCATGTATGATCTACTTAAAGGCCCTTCCCGCGCCGCTGCTGATGCTCGTGATGATCCTCGCAAGCATGATCGCGGGCGGTCTCTGGGGCTTCTTCCCCGGATTGTTCAAGGCGCGCTGGAACACGAACGAGACGCTCTTCACGCTGATGATGAACTACATCGCTATTCAGCTCACGAGCTTCTTCGTCGCGACATGGGAGAATCCCTACGGCTCCAACAGCGTCGGCATCATCAATATGCAGAAAAAGCAGGGGTGGCTGCCCAACCTGTTCTCGCAGGGCTACAACGGCGACTACGGCTGGAACGTCGTCATCGTGCTGCTCGTCACGCTGGTGATGTACCTGTACATGAACCACTCCAAGCACGGCTATGAGATCGCCGTTATCGGCGACAGCGAGAACACCGCACGCTACGCGGGCATTCGCGTCAACCGCGCCTACGTCCGCACGATCGTCCTCTCCGGCGCGATCTGCGGGTTGGCCGGCTTCGTCGCCGTCTCCGGCGCGAGCCACACGATCTCGACCTCCACCGCCGGCGGGCGCGGCTTCACCGCGATCATCGTCGCGTGGCTGGCGCAGTTCAACAGCGTGGTCATGATTATCTTTTCGTTCCTGCTCGTCGTGCTGCAAAAGGGCGCGCAGGCCATTGCCTCGGCGTACAACCTCTCCCAGGAGGTCAGCCAGATTATGACCGGCATTATCCTGTTCTTCCTGCTCGGCAGCGAGTTCTTCGTCAACTACACGATCCATTTCCGCGGAAAGAAGGTGGCGTCATGACACAGGAACAGCTCTTAACGCTCATCAACTCCGCCATCGCGTTCGGCACGGTCATCATGCTCGGCGCCGTGGGCGAAATTCTGATCGAGAAAGCGGGCAACCTCAACCTCGGTATTCCCGGCGTCATGTACTTAGGCGGCATCGGCGGCATGATCGCCGCGTTCTACTATGAGCTCGGCGGCGGCTCCTCGCCGGTGACGGGCATGCTGCTGAGCTTCCTCTGCTCCATCGTGTTCGCGGCGCTCGGCGGCCTCATCTACGCGTTTTTGACCATCACGCTGCGCGCGAATCAGAACGTCACGGGCCTGACGCTGACGATATTCGGCGGAGGCGTCGCGAACTTCTTCGGCGCGAGCCTCAACACGCTGGCGGGCGGCGTCGGCCAGATCTCGGTGCCCGTCACCTCCAGCGCCTACCGCGCCTACACGTCGCTCGGCTACCTTGGCACCATCGGCCGCGTGCTGTTCGCGCACGGCTTTATGGCGTACCTTGCCATCGTGCTCGCCGTCGTGATGCGGTACTTCCTGAACCGCACGCGCGCGGGCCTCAATCTCCGCGCCGTCGGCGAGAACCCCGGCACGGCGGACGCCGCGGGCATCAGCGTCACGAAGTACAAGTACCTCGCCATCATCTCCGGCTCCGCGATCGCGGGCCTCGGCGGCCTGTTTTACACGATGGACTACATCAAGGGCACCTGGGCAAACGACGGCACCATCGAGGGCCTTGGATGGCTCGCCGTCGCGCTGGTCATCTTCGCGACGTGGAAGCCCGTCAGCGCCATCTGGGGCTCGTACCTGTTTGGTTTCGTGTATTGGGCGTACCTCTATATCCCCGGTCTCTCCCGCCGTACGCTGGAGCTGTTCAAGATGCTCCCCTACGTCATCACGCTGATCGTGCTGATTATCGTGTCGCTGCGCAAGAAGCGTGAGAACCAGCCGCCCGCGAGCCTCGGCCTCAGCTACTTCCGCGAAGAACGGTAATACAAAAGAGCGGCTTCGCCGCTCTTTTTGCTCAGGAGAATTTGCCATGACTGCCCTGCTCATCAAAAATATCCAAACCCTCGTCTCCTGCGACGACGCCGACGCGGTGTACGAGAACGTCGACCTCTATGCCGAGGACGGCGTCATCAGGGACATCGGCGCGAATTTGCCGCAGGCCGCCGGCCGCACCGTCGACGCGTCGCACATGCTCTGCTACCCCGGACTCGTGAACACGCACCACCACCTGTATCAGGTGTTCTCGCGCAATCTGCCCGAGGTGCAGAATATGGAGCTGTTCGACTGGCTCAGGACACTGTACGAGATTTGGAAAAACCTCGACGCGGACGTCGTCCGTTTCTCGTCCCTCGCCGGTCTCGGTGAATTGCTCAAGCACGGCTGCACGACCTGCTTCGACCACCACTACGTCTTCCCTCGCGGCAGCGGCGACCTGCTGGGCGCACAGTTCGCGGCGGCGGACGAGCTCGGCGTCCGCTTTCACGCCTCGCGCGGCAGCATGGACCTCAGCGTCAAGGACGGCGGGCTGCCGCCCGACAGCGTCGTGCAGACGGTGGACGAGATCCTACGCGATTCCGCCGACGCCATCGCGCGCTTCCACGACCCGAAGCCATACGCGATGCGCCGCGTCGCGCTCGCGCCGTGCTCGCCGTTTTCCGTCTCCGCGGATCTTTTGCGCGAGAGCGCGGTGCTGGCGCGGCAGTACGGTGTGCGGCTGCATACCCACCTGTGCGAGACAAAGGACGAGGAAAACTACATGCTCGCGCGCGAGGGCGTGCGTCCGCTGGAGTATATGGAGCGTCTTGGCTGGCTCGGCGGCGACGTCTGGTTCGCCCACGGCATCCACTTTGGCGACGGCGAGCTGCGCGTCCTCGCCGAGACCGGCACCGGCGTCGCGCACTGCCCCATCTCGAACATGAAGCTCGCCTCCGGCGTCGCGCGCGTACCCGAGATGCTGAAGCTCGGCGTGCCCGTCGGCCTCGCGGTGGACGGCTCCGCGTCCAACGACGGTTCGAGCCTTATGGAGGAGCTGCGCGTCGCGTACCTGCTGCACCGGCTGCACGCGAGCCACGACGCGCCGTCGGGCTACGACATCTTAAAAATGGCGACGCGCGGCGGCGCGCGGCTGCTCGGGCGCGACGACATCGGGCAGCTCGCCGTCGGCAAGTGCTGCGATCTGTTTCTCGTCGACGCGCGGCGGCTGGAGCTGGTCGGGTCCCTGTACGACCCGAAGTCGGTGCTCGCGACCGTCGGCCTGCGCGGCGCGGTGGACTGCACCGTCGTGAACGGGCGCGTCGTCGTCGAGCACGGACGGCTGGCGTCCGTGGACGAAGAACGGCTCGCCGCCGAGGCGAACGCGAAGTGCAGAGCGTACCTGAACCGATAATATGAAGAACGGCGGGTTCAAAACCCGCCGTTCTTCATCTCCTCTTGTATCAAGCCCTCGAGATAGTCGTCGAGCTGCCTCAAATCGGGGTGCGCGCGGTCGGCAAGCGCCCGCTCGAACACCGCCTCCGGCGGCTCCGGCCTGACGGGCTTCGCCGCCGCTTTCAGGTTTTCCGCAAAGGATACGCCCTGCGGCGCATTCGCGGCGGGCTTCTTTTGCGGCTGCACCGGCTGCGCCAGCCCTCCGTTGATCTTGACGTCCATGTCGCTCACCTCCATTCTGATTATAGCGGACGCGCGCGCGAATGTCCACAAAAACGATCAAACTGGGGTTGAAACTCTCTCCTCGATTCCCATTCTTTGCAGCAGGTCGCGCCTTTGCAGCTCCCAATCGGCAACCGGCTGTGCGCGGAATTTCCCCAGCCACGCCAGAATGTCGTCCAGCGTGCGGAACTCATGCAGCGGCGCGTTTTCAAAGCCGTCGCTCCGGTATGGATCGTAACCCGCCGGATGCACCTGCATCGTGCTTGTCAGCTCGATGACCTTCACAACGGTCAGTTCGAGGCCGTAGATGCTGCTGCGTTCATAGCGGTCGATCATCCCCATCGAGAACATCGACTCGATGGCGTCCACGATCTCAAACGCGCCGAGTTCGCCCGAAAAGCGCTCCTTCAGCCACGCGAGATCATCCTCCTCCGAGCCGAGGGCCTCCGGCAGACCGCTGTCCGGCTGCTCCCGCTTCCAGTCCGCATAGTCCTCCATCAGCGTGATGTAGCGCGAGCCGCTTTTGTAGATGCCGTCCCCGACGTGGAAACGCTCCTCCGTGGCCGTCAGGTTCGCCCAGTAGGCGAACGGCGAATCCGGCACAAGCGGCTCCGCCGCCGGCTGCCTGCCGAGCTGTAGGAGTACCGACGACAGGTCGATCCCCTTGACCTGCCGCGCCGTCCCCGCG
>JAFTGG010000256.1 GCA_017458025.1 Oscillospiraceae bacterium
CTCGTCGGTGAGACGGGCGGCAAAGACTACATCTTCGCGCATCCCTCGGCGGATATCGAGCCGCTGGTCGCGGG
The DNA here is from genome assembly GCA_017458025.1 of Oscillospiraceae bacterium. Taxonomy (GTDB): domain Bacteria; phylum Bacillota; class Clostridia; order Oscillospirales; family Oscillospiraceae; genus Hominicoprocola. The sequence goes on from JAFTGG010000256.1 coordinate 75, forward strand.
GCTTGTGCGCGGTTCCTTTGAGTATCAGGGGCAGAAGTGCTCCGCTTGTTCCCGCGCGTTCATCCCCGCGAGCATCTGGCCGCAGGTCAAGAAGCGGATGCAGGAGCAAATCGCCACGCTGAAAACCGGCGACGTGCGGGAGTTCGACACCTTCATGGGCGCGGTGATCGACCGCAATTCCTTTGAAACCTGCAAGGGGTATCTGGAACGAGCGAAAGCCTCCGGCGAGTGCGAGATCGTCACGGGCGGCAACTGCGACGACAGCACGGGCTGGTTTGTCGAACCCACCGTGATCCGCTGCGATTCACCTTACTACGAGTCAATGGTCAAGGAAATCTTCGGGCCGATCCTCTCCGTCTACGTCTACGAGGACGACAAGCTCGACGAAACCCTCCAAATTTGCGACACGGCGTCGCCCTATGCCCTCACCGGCGCGATCTTCGCGCAGGACCGCGAGGCCATTGTCAGGATGGAGAAAGCCCTGCGGAACTCCTGCGGCAATTTCTACATCAACGACAAATGCACCGGCGCCATCGTCGGACAGCAGCCGTTCGGCGGCGCGCGGGCGTCAGGCACAAACGACAAGGCGGGAACCGCCCTCAACATGATCCGCTGGGTCAGCGCCCACGCGGTCAAGGAGAGCTGGTCGCCCTCGTCGGCCATCGCCTATCCCTATATGTCGGAAGCGTAATCAAAAATTCAAATAGAAGAAAGGAAGGCAATACTATGTGGTTCAAGCGTATGTTGATCGAAAAGGAGTCCCCGGAGCAGTTCGGCTATGACCGGATCAAGTACAACCTGACGGAAAGCTCCACGACAGACAAGAGCCTCAGCGACCTCGGCATCAAGCTGGGCGACGACCTGCTGCTCTGCTACGGCGACCACTATGGCAGCGTCGGCCTGCGCGAGCTGATTGCGAAGCGTTACGGCGCGGACAAGGACGATGTGATCGTCACCGTGGGCGCTTGCATGGCGCTGTTCCTCGTCTACAACACCCTGCTCAAGCCCAACGACCATGTCATCGTCATGCACACCAAATATCCCGCGAATGTCGAGATCCCACGCTCGCTGGGCTGCAACGTGCAGACCTACGAGCTGAAGTTCGAGAATCAGTTCCGCATGGACGTGGACGAGATTGTCTCCATGCTGAAGCCTGAGACGAAGCTGGTCAATATCACCTATCCGCACAACCCCACCGGCACGATGACGGACGCGGCGTCTATCGAGAAGCTCGCGGCGGCGTGCGAAAAGAACGGCACCTATCTGATGGTGGACGAGACCTACGGCGACCTCACGATGGGCGAGCGCCTGCCCCACGCCTCCAACCTCACCAACTACGGCATCTGCGTCGAATCGCTCTCCAAGGCCATCGGCGCGCCGGGCATCCGCACCGGCTGGGTCGTCTGCAAGGACAAGACGCTCATGGACGCGATGATCGCGGTGAAGGAGCAGGTCTGCATCTGCGGCAGCGTCATTGACGAGGAGTGCGCGCGTCAGATCCTGGAGCGCAACGACGAAATCATGTCCGGCATCCGCGCCGACATTGCGGAGAAGTTTGCCATCCTCTGCGACGTGATGGAGCATCAGGACGTGCTCGACTGGGTGAAGCCCTCGGGCGGCGTGGTCTGCTTCCCGCGCATCAGGCCGGAGATCGAGATCGACACCGACGAATTCTATCGCGTGATGAACGAAAAGTACGGCACCTTCGTCGGGCCGGGCCACTGGTTCGATCAGGACGACCGCTATTTCCGCGTCGGTTATGCGTGGCCGACCGGCGAGCAGCTCCGCAAGGGCTTGGAGGGTATCATCAACGCTGTCAAGGACACGCGGAAAAACTGAGCGATATACGCTTGACAGCATAATCGGAAAACAATAAAATACAGAAGCGCCGCACGAATCCGTTCGCGGATCGCGCGGCGCTTTGATTAAGACAGAAGGATCCGTGTCAATCATGAAGATCGCGCCGTTCCAAGTGGAAGAATGGATGAACGGCTATGAAACGGGCGCTCGATACACTATCGCGGAAACCTGCGTGGATTCCGTATCCATCGACGAGCTGTTTTCGCTCTGCGGCGAGGACAAGGACGCTTTCTGGCGGGAGTTTTCCGCACGTCGCCTGACCTATGGCGATATCGAGGGAGCGCCCGCGTTCAGGGAGGGCGTCTGCAAGCTCTATCGCACGCTCCGGCCCGACGAGCTCGTGACGACTCACGGAGCGTCCGGCGCGAACCATCATGTGTTCTACTCGCTCGTTGAACCGGGCGACCGTGTGATCAGCATCATGCCGACCTATCAGCAGCTTACCTCCATCCCCGAAGGCTACGAAGCGGATTTGAAAGTCATGCGGCTTACGCCGGAAAACGGCTATCTTCCCGATTTGGACGAGCTGCGCGCCCTTGCCGTGCCGGGGACAAAGCTGATCTGCATCAACAATCCCAACAACCCGACCGGCGCGCTGATGGGCGGAGAACTGCTGCGCGAGATCGTGGAGATTGCGAAGAGCGTGGACGCCTATATCCTCTGCGATGAGGTCTATCGCCATCTGACGCAGGAGGATGTGTGGTGTGAGTCCATCGTTGATCTTTACGATAAGGGCATCTCGGTCAGCAGCATGTCCAAGGTGTTTTCCCTTGCCGGCTTGCGGCTGGGCTGGATCGCCACAAACGATAAGGCGCTGATGAAGTCGCTCCTGTCGCACCGCGACTATAACCACATTAGCTGCGGCATGTTCGACGAAGCGTTGGCTGCCGTTGCCTTGAAGCACAGCGACGCGCTGCTTTCGCGCAATCGCGGCATCGTGCGCGAGAATCTCGCCATCCTCGACGCATGGGTGCGGAGCGAGCCGCGCATCCGCTATCATAAGCCGCAAGCCGGGACGACGGCGCTGGTCTACTATGACTACGATATCCCGTCTTTTGCGTTCTGTGAGCGGATGTACCATGAAACGGGCGCATTCGTGACGCCGGGCGACTGCTTTGAGCAGCCCCACAGTATGCGCATCGGCTATGCCAGCGATACGGAAACCCTGAAAGCGGGGCTTGGCGCGATCAGCGCGTTTCTGCGGACGATAGAGGAGGAGCGGAAATGATCCAACTGTCAGACCGCGTCGGCACATTCACCGATTCCGTGATCCGCCGCATGACGCGCATCAGCGACGCTCATGGCGCCATCAATCTTTCTCAGGGCTTCCCCGACTTTGATCCGCCGCGTGAGCTGATGGATGCGCTGGCAAAGATCGCTTACGACGGCCCGCATCAATATTCCGTCACCTACGGCGCGCCGAATCTGCGCGAGGCTCTGGCGGCAAAGCACGGCAAGGCCATCGGGCGGGCGGTCGATCCCGAAAACGAGGTCATCGTCACCTGCGGCGGCACCGAGGCGATGATGTGCGCGATGATGACGATCTGCAACCCCGGCGATAAGGTCATCGTCTTTTCGCCGTTTTACGAGAACTACGGCGCGGATGCCATCCTCTCCGGAGCGGAGCCGATTTACGTCCCGCTGGTGCCTCCCGCTTACGACTTCGACCTGTCGCTGGTGGAGCAGGGCTTTCAAGCGGGCGCAAAAGCGATCATCCTCTGCAATCCGTCAAATCCCTGCGGGAAGGTATTCAGCCGTGAGGAACTGACCGCCATCGGCGCGCTCTGCCGCAAATACGACGCCTTTGCCGTGACAGATGAGGTCTACGAGCACATGGTCTATGAGCCCTATGTCCATACGCACATGGCGGGCCTGCCCGGCATGTACGACCATACGATCACGTGCAGCTCGCTGTCCAAGACTTTCTCGATCACCGGCTGGCGGCTCGGCTATCTGATCGGGCCGGAGTACGTCATTGAGGCGGCGAAAAAGGTGCATGACTTTCTGACGGTCGGCGCGCCTGCGCCGCTGCAGGAGGCCGCAACCGTGGGGCTGCGTTTCCCCGACAGCTACTATGAGGAGGTCAAGGCGCTCTATACCCGCAAGCGCGACTATTTCTGCGCGGGGCTTGACCGCGTCGGGCTCAAGCACAACGTTCCGCAGGGGACGTACTTCGTAATGATCGACATCTCGGAATTCCTTGCGCTGCCGCTGTTTCAAGGGTGGACAGACCTTCAGTTCTGCGAATGGA
>JAFTGG010000031.1 GCA_017458025.1 Oscillospiraceae bacterium
CAATTCGTGCGCTGCGCGGTGTGAAGCCTTTTCGTCGGAAATGGCTTTTGCATTTGCCGACGATTTGGAAAGAACGGCTCAAGCCGTTCTTTTTTGTCACAATATCATCGGCAGCGCGCGCACGCGGTACTTCGTCATGTCCACATGGCTGCCGTCGACAAAGCCGACGCCCTCCGCCCGAAGCAGCTCCACCTGCCGGTTCGCGCCGCCGAAAGCGAACGCGCTCGACACCTCGCCGTCGCGCTTGACGACACGGTGGCACGGGATCACGCCCGGTTCTGGGTTGACGTGCAGCGCGTAGCCCACGACGCGCGAAAGCCGCTTGTTGCCGATCGCCTCCGCGATCTGGCCGTAGGTCGCGACGCTGCCCTTCGGGATCAGCTTCACCGCCTCATACACCTTGTCGAACGTCGTCATCGGCCTTCCCTCCTTTGAAGTCCGCCTGCATCAGCAGCAGGCTCAGCAGCATCAGCGCCGCGCCGAGATATGCGCGCGGATGCAGCCGCTCTCCCGCGAGAAAGTATGCGATGATCGCGGAGAACAGCGGTTCGAGCGTGAAGATCAGCGCCACGCGGGCGGGCGCGGTGTGCTTTTGCTGCGTGGTCTGGATCACGAACGCGAGGCCCGAGCAAAACAGGCCCAGAAACAGCGCCGCGCCCCAAACCGACGGCGAGCGCGGCAGCCGCGGCTGCTCGAACACGGACGAGAGCAGCAGAAACAGCACGCCCGTCACGCCGATCTCGACGACGCTCATGCCGATAGGGTCGACCTCCGGCCGCGCGATGGCGCGGTCGGTGATAACGATGTCGGCGCCGTAGGCCACCGAGCAGAGCAGGCAGATCGCGTCGCCGATCGCGAAGCGCGTCCCGCCGCTCAGCGTCAGCAGCGCGAGGCCGAGGGTACAGAGCAGCAGCGCGGCGGCGAGCTTCTTCTCCGGCTTCTTGCGGTAGACGAGCAGCTCGATAAGCGGCGTGGTGATGACCGCGAGGCAGCTGATAAAGCCCGCGTTCGAGAGCGAGGTGTATTTAACGCCGTAGGTCGCGCCGACATAGACGAACACCAGCACGACGCCGATGATCGCGCCCCATTTGAGCGTCTCGCGCGTAAGGGCGCGCAGGTGCTTGCGGTAGACCGCGCCGAGGATCGCGAACGCGCTCAGAAAGCGGAACGCGTTGAGGTTCAGCACGTCGAGTTCTTCGAGGCAGACGCGGGAGAAGTAGTAGGAGATGCTCCAAAACGCCGTCGCCAGCACCAGCAGCAGCTCCGCCCTGCGCTGTTTCGCCACGCGTCTCGCCTCCCCTCCTTTGCGCGGTTTTGATAGTATAATGCTAGGCCTTGTTTGAAAAATGCCGACATGCCCAAACGGCGGGTCTTTTTGCGCCATTCCGCGGCAATTCTTCTTGCAATACACAAAGTATTGCTGCGTCAAATCGGCCTTGTCTGGCAAAAAAATCCCTCGCCATTGGTCACGTTGCCCATTTTTAAAACAAGGCCTAATATGCAACTTTTAGTCACATATTAGTATAACACCGTTTCCACGCACATGACAACCTCCTAAATTAAAAAACACAGGAGCCTCAATGGCCCCTGTGTTTTTCCTTGCGTTTCTGCCGCTTCAGCGCAAACAGGCGCTGCTTTTCCGCCTCGCGCTGTTCGCGGCTGAGCCGCCTGCGCTCCGTTTTCTGCTGTTCGCGCTGCATCTGCAGCGCCTGCTGTGATTTCGTGCCGACGCCCGTTTGCCGTGTCTGCCGCTTCGCCAGCTTGTGCAGCTTCTTGCACGTCAGATCGGGCGGTTTTTTCTCGGCTTCCACGGCGGGGCTGAATTTCAGATGCGCGTATTCCCTGCGCACCAGCTCCCAGACCTCATGGTCCTTCGGCTCCGCGCCAAACGTGACCTTGCACGCCGACAGCCTGCCGTCTGCCACGCGCTCGAATACTCCCACCCAAAACGGGTCCTCAAAAAATACGGTCAGCCGAATCGAATCCTGCGCCATAACATTCCCTCCTTGCGCTTTGATCTCAGGCAAGGAACGGACGACCCAAGGAGGGAGGGCTACTGATATCCGAAAGCGGATACGGCCGGACTACCTACCGGCTCTGCGCAAAAGCGCGTTGTGTTTTTATCCTTGCCGCTGTTTGGTTCTTCGGGAAAAGCCGGTCTTTCGACCGGCCTTTTTCTTATCCCTTGTTCCGCATGCCGAAGTGCATCTCGCGCATGCCCTCGACCTCGTCGCAGATCGGCTTGAGGCTGCACGAGCCGCAGTCGGTCGGAAGGCCCTCCAGGATATGCGTCAGCGTCTTGGTGATGTCGTCGACCTTCTTCGCGGTCTTGGCGAGCTCCGCCACCACGGCGTTGTCCGTAATGAACACGATCTGCACGCGCTTGACGTGCTCATTTCTGTGATAACCCTTGATGTACGCCGCGCCGACGCGCTTAAAGTCGATGCCGCGCGACACCGCCGCCTTGCTCAGGCGCACCTGCTCTCGGTTGCTCTCCGACGAAATGCGCACCATGTAGCCCTCGGGAAAGACGTGGTACTTGACGAACTCCATGTCGCGGATCGCCTGATAGGTCGCCTCGTCGTCGCCGCCAAGGTCGTCGACCAGCAGAAACGCGAGCCGCGCGAACGACACGTCGCCGTTCAGCTCCGGCAGATCCTTGCCGTAGAGCAGGATCTCGTCCTTCGGCACAAGGGCTTCGTCGCTCGTGACGCAGGTAAAGTTCGCCGACGGACATGAACCGCCGCCGAGCTCGAACGCCGCGTCGCGCATCATGACGAGCTCGCTCTCGCCCGTGTCGCGCCACGCATTCGCGGGATCATAGTCCCACTGCCGCGGCGCCGCGCCGTCGAGCTGGGCGCGGGTCGCGGTGATGATGTTGTTATACAGCTCCATAAGCGCTAGAACTTGATATCCACGTTCTTGCGGTCGTGGATACGGTTGACCTGCGTGTAGACCCAGCCCAAAACCTTCTGGTCAAGGTTCCAGAAATACACGACGAACAGGACGCCCACGGCGGCAATGAGTACCTTCAGGATCGTCCAGAGGACTTTCAATACTTTTTTCATAAAAACCTCCATTCAGGTTTTTCGTCTTTTTAGGCTGTCTTTTTGGCCTGGCCCTTCTGGCGGGCATACTCCGCCGCGCCGAGCGCGCCCATGAGCTGCGGGTCGGTCTTGAGCTCGACGACCTTGAGCTTCAAAACGTGCTCAATCGCCTGCTTCAGTCCGTCGTTCTTCGCGCAGCCGCCCGTCAGCGTGATGCTGTCCACCGCGCCGGCCTTTTTCGCCATGACGAAGCAGCGCTTGGCGACCGCCATCTGAATACCCGCCTCGATCTCGTCCATCGGCTTGCCCTCGCCGACGAGGGTGATGACCTCGGACTCCGCGAACACGGTGCACTGCGCGGTGATGGGAATGACGTTCTTCGCGTTTAGGCTGAGCTTCGAGAACTCGGGCAGCGTCATCTCGAACGAGCGCGCCATCGCCTCGTAGAAGCGGCCCGTGCCGGCGGCGCACTTGTCGTTCATCGCGAAGTTCTTGACCGTGCCGTCGCTGTCGATGCTGATGCCCTTGACGTCCTGGCCGCCGATGTCGATGATGGCCTTGACGTCGGGGTTCGTGATATGAACGCCCATAGCGTGGCAGGAGATCTCGGAGATGTTCTCGTCCGCGAACGGGACCTTGTTGCGTCCGTAGCCCGTACCGATCAGATACGCAAGCTCCTTGGAGTCCTTGAGCCCGGCCTTCTTGCAGACCTCCTCCATCGCGAGCGTCGCGCTCACCTCGGAGTTGATCTTGCTGCGAATGGTAGTGTCGGCAACGATCTTGCCGGTCTCGTCCAGAATGACCGCCTTGGTGTAGGTAGACCCTACGTCGCAACCGCCGTAATACTTCATGATATGTTTTCCCCCAAAAAATAGATTTTATATTTAGCCCCGCGTGGTCTCGCGCCCGCGGAGCGAAGCCCTTTTCGCCTTTGCGCGTCAGCGCAAAAAACGAGTTGCCTTACCACGTCGCGTCATCTTCAAAATCAACCAGCGACGGATCGACGGGCGTCGCGCCCATGACGGTGTACATGAACTCGTTGATCTTGTCGCGCATGGCGCGGCGGGAAACGGTGCGCGGGTCCATCAGGTCGTGCTCGATCCAGACCATCTTGTAGTCCTTCTGCCGCGCCTGCTCGTCCAGCAGGCCCTGCAGCGTCGCCATGTTCTTGCACGCGACGTTCTGGTACATGAGGATCATATCGACCTTCCAGATCTCGCACTGCCGCCACAGCTCGTTGACGACGTTGTGATAGCCGCCGTTGGTGTGACGGCGCATGACCATGCGCTCGTACAGGCGGGCGAGATCCTCCAGCGCTTTCTCCTTGTCCTCGGTCTCCAGCGGGCGGGTGAAGTTCAGGCTCTCCATCTCGACCAGCACGTCGACGCCCCAGCAGTTCGCGATCCAGTTGGTGAGGTTCGCGTAGTAGTGCGCCGGACACGACCAGACGATCGCGCGGTACTTCATCTTGCCGCGCCACGCCTCCTCGCGCTTCTCGTACGCCTGGAGCATGATCTTGTTGACCTTCTCGAAGGTCTTCATCACGCGCGGGTCCGCGCCGCCGTCCATCTCGTAGTTCCACTTGCGGAACAGCTCGTAGCACGGGCCGATCAGCTGCGGATACGGGGTCTGGTTGACCTCCCACTTCTGCAGCTCGTAGCTCGTTTCAAGGTTGAAGCGCTTGATGGTGTTGAAGTACGCCTCCCAGCTCCACTTCGCGCCGGTGGTCTCCTCGATGAACTTGATGCAGTGCTTGATGTCCTCCGCCGCGTCGGCGACGGTCTCCTCGTACTCATAGCGCACGGGGAAGGTCAGGTGGAACACGGGTAGGTCGGGGAAGCGGCGCTTTAAGTACGAGGACGCCATAGTCGAGCCGTCGCAGGGCATCGAGCTGGAGATGAAGCACGCGCCCATGTGCGGCAGAGCGTCGGTGACGATCGCGCCGCACTCGGAGGACGGGACGGGGCAGGTGTCGGACGGGAGGCCGAAGCTCTCGACCGCGTCGATGTACGGCACGCAGGTGAGCTGGTCGACCTCGGACACGAGGAACACCGGCAGCAGTTGGTACGGCACGCCGAGAAGGTCCGGGAAGCCCGCCATGATCTGGCCCATCGTCATCTCGTCGAAAAGGACGACCTTCTTGTTGAGCTCCGTGGCGTTGCCGTTCTTCTGATCGCACTTCGCGAGGAACACGAGATTCTCCGCGACATAGCGGAAGATATCGTAGATCAGCAGATGGCTCATGCGGAGCGCGCTGCCGCGCTGGCCGAGCGTGTTCTTGTCCATGAACGAGTGCGCGCAGAAGTACGAGATCATCCAGCGGTAGTAGAGCGTCGCGTTCAGGGACGGGATCAGGTCCTTGCTGAACGTCCCGAGGAACATGCCCCACATGCGCAGCCACTCGTAGAAGTCGTAGGCGGTGTCGCCCACGCCGCGCCACTCGCGGCGGACGGTCGCCATGCAGCCGGAGCGGTAGAGCTTGCCGAGCTGCTTTTCGCCGTTCTTCAAGAGGTCGAGACGCTCCGCGTTCGACATGTTCTTGATCGCCTTCGCCTCGTCGGCGATGCGCTTGCCGGTGAGCGTCAGGTTCCTCTTATGGCGCGCGGCGACGGCGCTCCAATCGGTCTCGTCGAGCATATCCTTGATGATGCCGCCGACTTCCTTGAGGTTCTTGCCCTGCGCCTTCCAATCAATATGGTCCTTGTAGCGCCAGAACGAAGGATTCGGATATTTCGCCTTAGCCATTGCTTGCCGCCTCCTTTTCACCGTGGATACGCTTGATCTCCAGCGACTCGACGAACGCCTGGAAGCGCGTGCGGAGCTGGCCGGAGGTGCGGGCGTTGTACGGGCGGTCGATGGACAGCACCGGCCAGCCGTATTCCTCGTTCATAATGTGGCTGACGAGCGCGCGCTCAAAGCCCCAATAGTCGCAGAACTTCATCTGCTCGTAAATAAGGCCGTCCGCGTGGAACTTCTTTGCGAGCCGGTCCGCCGTATCGCGGCGCTGCTGGACCTTGTCGTCGGCGATATAGCGCGCGCACTCGGCGCTGCGCATATAGTGCTCGCAGATCTGGGTCAGCACGTCGTCGGCGTCGTTGAGCTCGATGACCTCGCGGCCCGGCGTCGAGCCGTAGCAGTAGCGGTCGGACACGACGAACGCGCCGGCCTCCTCGATCATCTTCGTGAGCGACGGATCGTCGATCTCGCTGCCGACGATGGCGACGCGCGCGCGGTACCACGGCTCGTCGTCGACCTTGCGCTTTTTGATCTCCTCCAGCGTCTCGCGCAGCTTCGGGAGGATCAGGTACTTCGGACATACATAGGTTACGAGGTTGAGCACGTGGAACTCATAGCCCGTGATGGGCGGATTCTCCAGCGCGCGCAGCTCGCCGATCTCGGAGATGATCCTGCAAACCTCGTTGTGCTCCTCGACCGCCTTGCGCATCGCGGCGTCGGAGGTGTCGACGCCGTAGTTATCCTCCATGTAGTTGAGCAGGCGGTGGCGCATCTGCTTAACGTACTGCCGGATCGTGTAGTCCTCGACCTTGAAGGGAACGTCGACATGCGTGACAAACATCTTCGGCTTCGTGTTGAGCTTTAAAAGCTCAAAGTGCTCGTAGAAGCGGTTCATCATCGAACATGCGTCCACGCCGGCGAGGCCGTCGAGGAAGTTGTAGCCGCCCTCGATGCCGCGTTCGAGCAGCGCGCGGGCAAATTCGCAGGTGTAGTTCGACATGTAGTACGTCGCCATGTCGATCGACCCTGTCCTCGGCGCGCGCAGACGCACGGAGAAGCAGTTGCCCAGATTGAGCAGCACCTCGGGAATGTGGTAACAGGTGTAGCCGATGGCGAGCTTGCCCTCCGCCTGCGCCTGCTGTACCAATTCGTTGTTCGCTTCCTCGAGCAGGTTCTCAAAGTAGATCATGTGCTTGAGATCCTTCAAATGGTACACCCCTTTTCCTTTAGACTTGTAGCTTATCGAGCGCTTGCCGCGCCCCTTGGATCACGTTGGAATCGTCGGGCAGTTCAAATACGCTTTTGCCCTGCACGTCGTTTTTCGCGTGCTGCGCGTCCGCCCCGATGACCGCGAGGACCGGCGCGCCCGCAATGTCGGGATCGGCGATCAGCTCCGGCCGCGTCGCCCGATTGATGACGACGCCGCATTTCTCATACATCACCAGCTCGTCCGCCACCTTTTTGATGGTGCCGATGACCTGATAGCCCTTGCGGCTCTGGTCCGTGATGAGCAGCAGGTGCGTCACCTTTTCCATCACGCGGCGGTTGATCTGCTCGATGCCGGCCTCGCCGTCGATGACGACGTAGTCGAACTCCCCCGCCAGCAGGCTGATGACTTCTTTTAAGTAGCCGTTCACCGTGCAGTAGCAGCCCGCGGTCTCGGGCCGCCCGATAGCGAGGAACGCGAAGCCGCGCGTCTCGACCATCGAATCAAAGAGCCGGAACCGCGCCTCGGCGATCAGCTCGTCGGGGTTGGTCTTGGTCGCGTCGTTCGCGAGCGACTTTCGGATATCGTCCAGCGTCTCCGTCACCTCGACGCCCAACGCCGTGGAGAGCCCCACGGCGGGGTCCGCGTCAATGGCGAGGATCTTTGAGTCCGGATACTGCTCCGTGAGCAGCCGCAGCACCGCCGCCGAGACGGACGTTTTCCCGACGCCGCCCTTTCCCGCGACAGCTATGATCTTTGCACGCAATGGCATCCCTCCAATAACCCCATTATGCCAATATGACACTGTGATTGTACCATAAAGCCGCGGCTTTGACAACAGGATTTTAGACATTTCCAACAACTTTTTGTTGCTTCATGTCGACGCGTATGCTACAATATGCTTAGTTTAGTATGCTTTTACCAATCTAAGGAAGAGAGGACAAACCATGAAAACAGACGCATTGGTACAGCAGCTGATCGACAGCTACGGCAATTGGTTTGAAGCGAACTCCGAAAACCGCGCCGGCGGCGCCGCGCGCATGACGCAGGAGCTCTACCCCTACGACCATATCTTCTCCCCCATTCAGATCAATAAGCTCAAGGTGAAAAACCGCCTCGTCATGGCGCCGATGGGCAACTGCCAGATGGCGGAGGAAACGGGGCGCCCGAACCAGAAGATGCTCTCGTACTTCTTCGCGCGCGCCGAGGGCGGCATCGGGCTCCTCACCACGGGCCTCATCCCCATCAGCCACCACATCGACTCGTCCGTCACCGAGAAGGGCAACTTCTCTTACTTCCCGCGCATCGACGGCACGCGCACGAACTTCATGGGCTGGCGCGACCTCGCGCAGGGCGTGCACGCCCGCGGCAGCCGCATCTTCATCCAGCTGACGCCGGGCCTCGGCCGCGTCGGCAATCCGCAATGTCTTCTGACCAAGTACCAACTGCCGGTCTCCGCGTCGTGGAACCCGAACTTCTACCTGCCCGACGTGCCCTGCCGTCCGCTGCTCGACGTCGAGTGCGACAAGATCATCAAAAACGCCGGCCAGGCGGCGATGGACGCCAAGGTCATGGGCATGGACGGCGTGTATCTGCACGGACACGAGGGGTATCTGCTCGACCAACTGACCTCGCCCGCGTTCAACCGCCGCAAGGCGGGCAAGTACGCCGATTGGCAGCGCTTCGGCATCGACCTCATCAAGCAGATCCGCAAGAAGGTCGGCCCCTACTTCCCGATCATGTACCGCATCGACCTGTCCCTCGCGCTGAACGAGACCTACGGCAAGCGCATGGAGACGGTCAAGAGCCTCAAGGGCTTCCAGAACGGCCGCACGGTCGCGGACACGCTCAACTACATGGAAAACCTCGTCAAGGCGGGCGTCGATATGTTCGACGTCGACCTCGGCTGCTACGACAACTGGTGGCTGCCGCATCCGCCCGCGGGCATGCCGGCGGGCTGCTTCCTCGACGTCAGCAAGGTCGTGAAGGAGTATTTCGCGGCGCGCGGCGTCAAGTCCAACGTCGGCGTGGACGTGCCCATTGTCGCGGTGGGCAAGCTCGGCTACCCCGACCTCGCGGAGCAGGCGCTGCGCGACGGCAAGTGCGACATGGTCATGCTGGGCCGCCCGATTCTCGCCGACCCCGAGTGGGCGAACAAGGCGTACGCGGGCAAGGTCAGCGAGATCCGCCCCTGCATCGGCTGTCAGGAGGGCTGCGTCAACGAGTTCGTCGAGGGCGGGCATCCCCAGTGCGCCGTCAACCCGCGCACCGGCTTCGAGGAGATCGTGCCGCGCAGCTTCCCGAAGGCGGAGGTCAGCAAACGCATCGCCGTCGTCGGCGGCGGGTGCAGCGGCATGAACTTCGCCCTCGTTGCGGCGAGCCGCGGGCACAAGGTCGATATCTACGAGAAGGACGACAAGCTCGGCGGCAAGCTGTGGGCCGCGTCCACGCCGATGGTCAAGTACGACATGATGAACTACACCAAATGGCTCATCGCGCAGGTCGAAAAGGCCGAGGGCGTGACGGTGCATCTCAAGAAGGCCGTGGACAACAAGTTCCTCAAAAAAGAGAAGTTCGACGCGGTCGTCTACGCCGGCGGCGCGCAGGGCAGCGAGAAGCTGCCGCCGATCCCCGGCATCACGGACGTCAAGACCGTCGAGGGCACCGACCTGCTGGTCAAGCCGGAGCTACTAGACGGCGCGAAGAAGGTCGTCGTCATCGGCGGCGGCGCGGTGGGGCTGGAGACCGCCTATTGGCTGCAATATGAGCGCAAGTGCGACGTCACCGTCGTCGAAATGCTCCAATACATGATCGACGGCGCGTGCACCGCGAACCGCGGCCACCTCATCCACTACTTCGAGGAGGCGGGCGGCAAGCTCATCAACTGCGCGAAGGTCGTCGGCTTCGGCGCGAACAACTCGGTCAAGATCGAGCGCAACATCTCCAAGGGCGTGCCCGATCCGTACTGCACCTGGACGCCGATCATCCCGAAGAACGTCGAAAACCCGCTTGCGCCCAAGATGGGTCCCGAGAGCCTGATCGAGACGCTTCCCAGCGACCTCATCGTGCTCTGCATGGGCCGCGCCGCGAACGACGAGCCGTACTACAAGGCGGTCGAGGAGCGCGTCGCGCCCGAGATCTACAACATCGGCGACTCGCTGCAGGCGGGCAATCTGCTCACCGGCAATCGCGCCGCGTGGCACACCGCCGCGAAGATCTGATACTGAACTCATATAAAGGCAATACCGCACAATTTATGGTATCTTTTTATAACGCCGCAAGGCGCGCTGCATTTCGTATGAGACGCGCCGATGTGCGTAGCACAGCGGCTGCAATGAAAATATCTTATTTTCATTGCAGAATAGTAAGAGATCAGTATAAAACGTGTAAGCTTTTTATTGGATAATGGTATGAGATAAAAGGGGTCTTGCCTCATGGCAAGTCCCCTTTTATCGGAGGTGCGCTGTGAAAAAAATATTTCGTCTGTTTTCGTTTTTCATCGCCGCGGCGCTTGCCGCCGCGCTCGCCGCGCCGTGCGCGTCGGCGGCGTACTACGAGCCGTTCGACCACCCCGACGTCGCTTACGCCGACATGGCGTACGCCGGAGTCGATTTGGACGCCGTTGCCGCGTTTTGCGAGCGCTTTGCGCAAGACCCCGTCGGGCAATATCCCGCGCTGCTCGATCTCTACGACGAGGTCTACACGCAGAATGAACTCGCATACATTCGCATGTGCCGCAACGCAGGCGACGGAGAGCTCGCCGCGGCGTGTGAACAGGCAGAGTCGGACTTCTCCTACGCTTCGGACGCGATCTACCTCGCGCTCAGCGAGGCGCTGGACGGCCCGCAGGGCGACGCGCTTCGCGAGCTGATGCCCGAGGGCGAAGCGGAGGGCTTCGCCGGCTACGAGCCGACGCCCGCGGACGCGTTCGACGCATCGGCGGAGGAAGCCGCGCTGATCCGGCAGTACTATCTGCTGCCCGACGACCGCAATTTTGCGGACGCGGCGGCGGAGCTGTATCTGCAGCTCGCGGCGCTGCGCCGCGACGAAGCGGAGCGCGCCGGCTTCGACAGCTATCCCGAATACGCCTACGCCTACTTCTATGCGCGGGAGTACGCGCCCGAGGACGCGCGGCAACTGCGGCGCGTCGTCAAGTCGACGCTCGCGCCGCTTTACGTCCGCTGTCTCTACGCGCTGTACGAGTTCGATCCCGCGTGGGACGACGAGCCGGCCCCTGACACAGAGGAGTTGCTGGACGCCATCGGCTCGCGCATCGGCGATATTTCGCCGGAGCTGACGGAGGCGTTCGACTTTCTGCGCCGGAACGGGCTCTACTGCATCGGCGAGGGCGACGCGCTGTTCGACATGGGCTACACCACGGCGCTTCCCGCCTACCGCTCCGCGTTTTTGTTCAACAAGGTCGACGCCCGCTACAGCGCGTTCAAGGACACCGTCCACGAGTTCGGGCACTTCAACGCCGCCTATCACGATCCCACGCCGATGCTCTACCAATACGGCAATATGGACGTGAGCGAGATCCAATCGCAGGGGTTGGAGCTGCTGTTTCTTCCCTATTTGCAGGAGTTTCTCGCCGGCGACGATCCGGACGGGCGCGGCGCCGTCACGCTCGCCGCCGTCTCGGACATACTCGGCTCCGTCGTGGACGGCTGCCTGTACGACGAGTTCGAGCAGGCGGTCTACGCCGACCCCGCCATGACGGTCAAGGAATTGCACGCGCTTGAAGCCAGACTCAATCACGAATACGGGCTCGACTCGATCAGCGGCGGCGAGCCGTATTGGGTCTATATCACGCACCTGTTCGAGCAGCCCTGCTACTACATCTCCTACGCGGCCTCGGCGCTGCCCGCGCTGGACATCTGGCTGCGGTCGTCGGACGACCGCGACGCGGCGGTGGATACCTACATGAAGGTCTCCGCCGCACGCACGGACGCGTGGTTCTTCGACGTGCTCTACGACAACGGGCTCTGCGACCTCACCGACCGCGGAGACTTGACGCGTCTCGCGCAAAGGCTGGAGCAGCAGCTCGATCCGCTGCTTCAAAGCGTTCCCGCCGCACACGCTCCCATTTGGGTCTGGGGCGTCGCGGGCGCGGCGGTTCTTTTGTGCGCGGGGCTTGCATTTTCCCGAAAAAGGTGTAGAATCGCCGCAGAAAGAGAGAGGGGACCCTGCTATGCCCACAACAGCGAAAACGACGGCGAAGAAATCGAATAAGGTCCTCCCTGTCGCGCTCGGCGTTCTGGGCGCGGCGCTCGCGCTGTACCTCGGCTTCGCCGCGTGGCTGCGCGTCGACGGGCGTTTCCCGTTCCACACCGTGCTCAACGGGCGCGACGTGTCGCTCCGGCGCGCGCTGGACGTGCAGCAGACGGTCATGGACGGCTTCTACCCGAACATGGCGTTTACCATTGAGGGGCGGGACGCGCAGACTTATCAGGTCGCGCCGTCGTCCTTTGATTTCTCCGACGCCGAGCGCGCCGTCGACTTTCTGCCGCGCAGCACGCTCGCGTGGCCCGCGTCGCTGTTCGGCGGCACGGCGTATACGACCGCGGACGGCGGCGCCATCGGCAAGCTGGCGCGGCGGATCGAATCGGAGTTCCCCGCGTTCCGCGATACGCGCGCGGCGCAAAACGCGTATCTGCGCTACGACGCCGAGCGCGGCGGCTTCGCCGTCGTGCCCGACGCCGGCGGCACGGAGATCGACGCGGCGAAATTCGAGACCGCGCTGGAGAATCATATCCGCTATGGCAGCGGCACGTTCGACCTTGACGCCGCAGGCGTCTACCGCGCCGCCGATATCACCGTGTACTCGCCCGAGCTGGTCGAAGCCTATGACAGGCTGAACCGTTTCCTTGACGCGACGGTCGTTTACAGCGAGGGCGAAGTCACGAAAACCTTCGAGGCGCGCATGCTCGCGCCCTACCTTACCGTGTCGCGCGACACGTTTGCGATCCGCTGCGACACCGCTTCCGCCGCGGCGGACGGCGTGTTCGACGCGTTCGCCGCGGAGCTGGCGGAGGCGTTTGACTCTTCCGGTATCGCGCGCGACTTCATCACGCACGACGGCGAGACCGTCACCGTCACGGAAAAGACGTGGCGGGCAAGGCTCGACCGCGCGGCGACCGCCGCGGCCCTCGCCGCGCTTACCTTCGACGAGCTTGCCGCCGCGGACGGCCCTGTCTCCGGCGAATTTGTCTGGGAAAAGGCGCCGCTCGACCGGCTCAGGAGCTATGTCGAGATCGACCTCGCCAATCAAATGCTTTACCTTTACACCGACGGCGAGCTCATGCTGGAAACGCCCATCGTCTCCGGCAATATGGCGGCGCGGCATGGCACGCCGGCCGGCGCGTTCTCGCTCATCGGGAAATACCGCAACGTCACGCTGCGCGGGCCGGATTACGCGAGCTTCGTGCGCTATTGGATGCCGTTCAACAACAAGATCGGCATGCATGACGCAAGCTGGCGCAGCCGCTTCGGCGGCACGATCTACCGAACGAACGGCTCGCACGGCTGCGTCAATATGCCCCGCGCCGCGGCGGAGCAGTTGTACGAGACCATCGACGATACTTACGCCGTTGTCTGTTATTGGCGCGAGGCATAAAATTTGCCGAAAAAGTCGCCCCTTTTCATTTAAGGGGCGACTTTTTCGGCAAAAAGCTATTGCAATTTCGTTCAAGACATTATCATGAAGTCGGAAACGCCGAATAATACTGAACTCGTTTAAAAAGATCCCATTGATGGTATCTTTTTATAGCGCCGCAGGCGCGTCAGTGTTTGCATGAGACGGCGTGCGAAGCACGCGCGATCTCAAATGAAATATGAGATCAGTATGAGACGTCGGCTGCCTCAGCAGCCGGATACCGCCGTCGGCGGCATCTGTCGGATAAAAAATGTAAGCTTTTATCCGATAGCAGTATTACTTGAGCTCGACCTTGCCGCCGGCCTCTTCGACCTGCTTCTTGAGCTCTTCGGCCTCGTCCTTGGCGACGCCTTCCTTCAGAGTCTTCGGAGCGCCTTCGACAAACGCCTTCGCCTCGGCGAGGCCCAGGCCGGTGATCTCACGGACGACCTTGATGACCTTGATCTTCGCGGCGGCGTCAAAGCCGGCGAGGACGACGTCAAAGTCGGTCTTCTCCTCAGCGGCGGCGGCAGCGCCGGCGCCGGCAGCGGGAGCGGCCATCGCGGCGGCGGAAACGCCGAACTCTTCCTCGAGGGCATGGACGAGCTCAGAGAGCTCCAGAACGGTCAAGCCCTTGATCTCTTCGATCATAGCAGTCACTTTCTCAGACATGGTAAAGTTCCTCCAATTTTAGATTTTTGTTTGATGTGGTTTGCCGCTCATTCAGCGGCGGGAGCCTCAGCGGCCGCTTCCTCGGCGGGAGCCTCGGCAGGGGCGGCCTCCTCGGCGGTCGCACCGCCCTTTTCGGCGATCTGCTTCAGGACGACGGCCAGGCCCGTGATGGGCGCGAGCATCGTGCCGAGCACCTGAGCCTGCAGGACGGGCAGCGCCGGGATCGCGGCGAGAGACTGGATGGTGGCCATGTCGATGACCTTGCCGTCCATGAAGCCGCCCTTGATCTCGAACTTGCCGTCGCCGAGCTTCTTGGCGTAGTCGGCAATGACGCGGGCGGGAGCCACGGGGTCGCTCGCGATGGCGAGGGACGTGGTGCCGTTGAGCTGATCGTCCAGCGCGTCGAGACCGACGTTGTTGAACGCGCGGCGGAGCATCGTGTTCTTGATGACAGCGTACTCGACCTCGTTCTCACGGCACTCCTTGCGGAGCGCGGTGTCCTCAGCCACGGTGATGCCCTTGTAGTCGACGATGACGCCGGCCGCGGCGTTCTTGAGCTTCTCGCTCAAGCTCTCCACGATCGCCTGCTTTTCGGACAGGACTTTTGCGTTAGGCATTCTGGGTTTCACCTCCGTTGGAATTTTTGACACATATCCATGTGTCGGGGAGAGGTGCGTTCGGAAAGAAAACTGTCCTCATGCCCAAAGGCACAAGGACAGTTTAAAGCAATGTAACTTGCTGTCCTCGGCAGGATTTACGCGGCAAGCCGCACCTACTGTCTTTGGAACGCTCCGTGATTGTTGCCGCAAGGCGGCAGCATTTTATATGCCATTTCGCTCGCCGCTAAAGCGGCAGCCGCGAAATATGGCGTATAATATCAAACCGTCTTACGACAGTTCGATATTATATTTACGCTTTGCGGGATTGTCAAGTCCTAATTTAAATCTTCGCGGTGCTCATCTTGACGCCGGGGCCCATCGTGGACGCGACGACGCAGGACTTGATATACTGTCCCTTCGCAGCGGCGGGCTTCGCCTTGATGATAGCGCCCATCAGCGCGTCGAAGTTCTCGGCGAGCTTCTCGGGGCCGAAAGAAACCTTGCCGATCGGGCAGTGAATGATGTTGGTCTTATCGAGACGGTACTCGACCTTACCGGCCTTGGACTCCTGAACGGCCTTTGCGACGTCGGGAGTAACGGTACCGGCTTTCGGGGAGGGCATCAGGCCCTTCGGGCCGAGGACCTTACCGAGACGGCCGACGACGCCCATCATGTCCGGAGATGCGATGACGACGTCGAAGTCGAACCAATTCTCCTTCTGGATCTTCTCGACGAGGTCCATCTCGCCGACGTAATCCGCGCCGGCTTCCTTGGCGGCGTCCGCCTTGTCGCCCTTGGCGAAGACGAGCACGCGGGCGGTCTTGCCCGTGCCGTTCGGAAGGACGATCGCGCCGCGGACCTGCTGGTCGGCGTGGCGGGAGTCGACGCCGAGCTTGACGTGCAGCTCGACGGTCTCGTCGAACTTGGCGGAGGCGGTCTTGCAGATCAGGCCGAAGCCCTCTGCCGGCTCGTACTGAGCGTTCTTATCGATCTGCTTCGCAGCGTCCTGATACTTCTTACCTCTAAACATTGCTCAATACCCCCTTACTCTTCGACCGTGACGCCCATAGAGCGCGCGGTGCCCGCGATCATGCTCATGGCCGCTTCGAGGCTGCCGGCGTTGAGGTCGCGCATCTTCATCTCGGCGATCTTCTGAATGGACGCCTTGGAGATCTGGGCGACCTTTTCCTTGTTGGGCACGCCCGACGCCTTCTCGATGTTGCACTCCTTCTTGATGAGGACCGCAGCGGGAGGGGTCTTGGTGATGAAGCTGAAGGAACGGTCGGCGTACACGGTGATGACGACGGGGATAATGAGGCCCATGTCATTCTTCGTGCGCTCGTTAAATTCCTTCGTGAACGCCGCGATGTTGATGCCGTGCTGACCGAGCGCGGGACCGACGGGGGGCGCGGGAGTTGCTTTGCCTGCAGGAATCTGCAGCTTGACGTAACCGACTACTTTCTGTGCCATAACGTATGGCCTCCTTTTATAAATGTGGTGACGAGCGAGGCGCGCGGTTCCGCGCCTCTCCCACTTTGCCGGAGCGTATCCGGCTCATCGCGATTGGCGATATATGCGGGGGATGGTACGCGCCAATTTCCCGCCGCTTCGCGGCTATCGAAATTGATGCGCGTAAATATCCGCTTGCGGATATTTATTGGCCTACGACCTCCACCTGATCGAGCTCCAGCTCGACCGGGGTCTCGCGCCCGAACATGGACACGACGACGCAGACCTTGTTTTTCTCGGCGTCGATCTCGTCGACCGTTCCGATGAACGTCGCGAGCGGCCCGTCGGTGATCTTGACCTGATCGCCGACATTGTAGAGCACGACGATCTCGTGCTTCTCCATGCCGAGAGCCTGAACTTCCTCCTCCGTGAGGGGGATCGCGTTGTTGGCAGAGCCGACGAAGCCGGTCACGCCGCGGATATTGCGGATCAGATGCCAGGTGTCGTCCGTCATAATCATCTTCACAAGCACATAGCCCGGGAAGACCTTGCGTTCGACCTGCTTCGCCTCGCCCGACTCGGTGACCTCTGTCACCGTCTCCATCGGGATGCGGATATCAAGGATCATATCCTCGAGATGGCGGTTCGCGACGAACTTCTCGATCGCTGTCTTGACGGCGTTCTCATAACCGGAGTAGGTATGCGCGACATACCATTTTGCGCTCTCAGCCATGATCTACCCTTTCTCAGCCCGCGAGGCCGATCAGCAGGTGCACTGCCGAAACGGCGGCATAGTCGAAGACCCAGATGCACACGCCGACCATCAGCGAGAACAGCAGCACGGTGCCGGTGTCCTTGATCGTCTTCTTCGGCTGGGGCCAAACGACCTTCTTGAGCTCGCTTTTCATTTCACGGAACCACTTGCCGCGGTCCTTTTTTTCCTTCTTCTTTTCTTCTGCCATAACTTTTTACGACCTTTCGCTTACTTGGTCTCGCTGTGAACGGTATGCTTCCTGCAGAAGGGACAATACTTGTTCAGCTCCAGCTTGTCCGGGGTGTTCTTCTTGTTCTTGATCGTGTTGTAGTTTCTCTGCTTGCACTCGTTGCAGCGGAGAGTGATCTTCACGCGCATAACGGCACCTCCTCTTTAGACTGCCTCCCTGCTTGGATTGAAGAGTGGATCTCTGTGTGCGTGAAAAGCGAAAAATGCGCACAAAAAGAAAGCCCTCTTTCACAGGTAAGTGGTACTATACCACAAATCAACGTGAAAGGTCAAGCTTTTTTTGCGGGGGTTTTTATTTTTTTCACGGAAAAGCGTCTCATACTGAACCCCTATAAAAAGATTCCATTTATGGTATCTTTTTATAGCGCCGAAGGCGCGTATGCGTTCGTATGAGACGCTAGCTGCGTCAGAAACCGTATGCCGCCGCTGCGGCATCTATCGGATAAAACGTGTAAGCTTTTTATCCGATAGTAGGATCAGACCAAGCCGCTTTCTTCGCTTTGTCCCATGCGTTCCAGCGCGTCCCGCGCCGCCATCTGCTCCGCCTCTTTCTTGCTGCGGCCGCTGCCTTCTCCGGCAAACGCGCCGTTGAGCAGCACCGAGATGGTGAAGGTCTTGTCGTGGTCGGGGCCGCTCTCGCCGGTCAGTTGGTAGCGCAGCGCCTGATTGGGGCTGCGCTGCACGAACTCCTGCAGCGCGGTCTTGTAGTCGCGCCGGCGCTCCACCATACGCTCCTCCGTCACCTCGTTGAGCAGTACGCGGTGAATGAGCGCGCTTGCCGGCTCAATGCCGCCGTCAAGATAGACCGCGGCGATGACCGCCTCGGTAGCGTCCGCCAGGATCGACGGGCGCTCGCGTCCGCCGCCCGCCTCCTCGCCGTGGCCGAGGCACAGGTAGCGCCCCAATCCGATGCGCTTGGCGATCTCATAGAGGCTGCCCTCGCACACAAGGCGCGCGCGGATACGCGTCAGCTCGCCCTCCGGCGCGTCGGGGTGCTCCCGAAAGAGGAACTCTGCCGTCACGAAGCCGAGCACACTGTCACCCAGAAATTCGAGCCGCTCGTTGCTGACCGCTTCGTCGCCGCGGTGCTCGTTGGCGTATGAGCTGTGACGCAGCGCCTCACGCAGCAGCGCCTCATTTTTAAATCGGTAGCCCAGCGCTTCCTCCAGCTCCCGCATCGGCTCCTCCTCCTTTCGTATCGCCAAAAAAGAACGACGCCCCGCGCGGGCGGGGCGTCTTGTATCAGGTGAGCCTGCCGCTTAAGAATTTCACGCAGTCGCCCACAGTCTTGAGCTGCGCAAGGTCGTCCTCCTGAATCTCGTCGAGATTGAACTCCTCCTCCATCGCCATCACCAGCTCCACAAGGTCGACGGAATCTGCGCCGAGATCGTCCGTGAACGAACTTGCCATCGTGATCTCATCTTTGTCCAGCGCAAACTGTTCCGCAATCAAGGTCTGCAGCGTGCTGAAAATCTCCTCCGGGGTCATAATGCTCTCTCCTCCTAGACGGGTGTTGCATAAATCTGGTATGCCTGCATCGTACAACAAAGCATATGCTGTGTCAAGAGCCTTTCGCAAAAAATGTCACAAAACCGTCACCCTGCGTTTCCCGTGCGGTCGAGGCGCATTTTGTCGATGTCCCGCGCGATGTCGTCGGCGATGCCGCTGCGCGCAACCTCCGCCGCCTGACGCACCGCGTTGCAGAACGCCATGTCGTTCGACGAGCCGTGCGCCTTGACGACGGGCTTCGAGATGCCGAGCAGCGCCGTGCCGCCGACCTCGTTGGGGTCGAGCGTCTTTTTAAAGTCCCTGAGCCCGCCCTTTAAGAGCAGCGCCGCGGCCTTTGTGCCCGCGTTTTTCATCAGCATGCCCTTGAGCATGCCGCCCATCAGCTTGCCCGCGCCCTCGACGCTTTTGAGCATGACGTTGCCGGAAAAGCCGTCCGCGACGATAACGTCGCACTGACCCAGCAGCGCTTCCTTCGCCTCCACGTTGCCCACGAAATTGAGGTCGCCGCGCTTGTGCGCCTCCCTGAGCTTCGCGTTCGTCTCGCGGCGGAGCGCGTCGCCCTTCTCCTCCTCCGCGCCGATGTTGAGCAGGCCCACGCGGGGCTTTGCGACGCCGAGCACCTTGGAGGCGTAATAGCTGCCGAGGTAGGCGAATTGCAGCAGGTACTCCACCGTGCACTCCGCGTTCGCGCCGCAGTCGAGCAGCACGGCGCGTCCGGTTGCGGTCGGGATCGTCGGCGCGAGCGCCGCGCGGCGCAGGCCGCGGATACGCTTGACGACCAGCGTCGCGCCCGCGAGCAGCGCGCCGGTGCTGCCGGCGGAAACAAAGCCGTCCGCCTCGCCGTTTTTCACCATGTTAAGCCCGACGGTCAGCGACGAGTCGGGCTTCCTCTTGAACGCCGTCGCGGGGTCGTCCGCGATCTCGACCACCTCATTCGCGTTGCGGACGGTGATCCCGTCGGGCAGCGCGGTCTTGCCCGTTTCGCGCAGCGCGTCCAAGATCGCGTCCTCGCGCCCGACGAGGACGAGCTCCACGTCGGGGTACTTCTCGCGCGCGAGCAGCGCGCCCTTTACGGGCGCAAGGGGCGCGAAATCGCCGCCCATCGCGTCGATGACAATTTTCATCGTTACTCCTTTAATGGGGAATCCCCATTTTCAGTAAAGTTCTTTTTGCATACTTTTTCTTTCAAGAAAAAGTATGTCGGACATGACCTCGTCATGCATGGCGTCGATGATCTCCAGCGAGCGCTTCGACAGCTCCGCGTTCTTGTTGCGCTTGCCCTTGACGCGGTAGCCCAGCGGCGGAATGATGCCGAAGTTGACGTTCATCGGCTGGAAGTCCGTCACGCTTCGGTTGCTGACATACAGCCCCAGCGCGCCGATGGCGGTCTCCCGCGGGAAATCGAGCGGCGCTTTGCCCTCGAGCCGCCGCGCCAGCTCCACGCCGGCAAGAAAGCCGGACGCCGCCGACTCGACGTAGCCCTCCACGCCGGTCATCTGCCCCGCGAAGGCAATGCGCTTGTCGGCAATCAGCCGGTAGTAGCGGTCGAGCAGGCGCGGGGAATCGAGATAAGTATTGCGGTGCATCACGCCGTAGCGCACGAACTCAGCATCGTGCAGCGCGGGGATCATGGAAAAGACGCGCTTCTGCTCCGGAAAACGCAGGTGCGTCTGGAAGCCGACGAGGTTGTAAACGCTGCCGTCCTTGTTGTCGCGGCGCAGCTGCACCACGGCGTAGGGCTCGCGCCCCGTCCCGGGGTCCTTCAAGCCGCGCGGCTTGAGCGGGCCGTAACAGAGCGTGTCCCGCCCGCGCCGCGCCATGACCTCGACCGGCATGCAGCCCTCGAACACGTTCTTGTCCTCGAAGCCGTGCACCGGCGCTTCCTCCGCCGTCGTCAGCGCCTCCCAGAACGCAAGGTACTCCTCCTCGGTCATCGGGCAGTTTACATAATCCGCCGTCCCCTTGTCGTAGCGCGAGGCGAACCACGCGCGCTCCATATCGACGCTCTCGAAGGTCACCAGCGGCGCGGCGGCGTCGAAGAAATGCAGGGTGTTTCCCGCGTCGTCCCCGCCGCCGATTTTCTTCGCGATGGCGTCCGCCAGCGCGTCGCTCGTCAGCGGGCCGGAGGCGACGAGGACTTCTCCCTCCGCGGGCAGCTCCGTCACCTCGCCGCCCACGACGGCGATATTCGGGTGGCTGCGCACGCGTTCGGTCACGAGCCGCGCAAAGCCGTGGCGGTCGACGGCGAGCGCGCCGCCGGCTTCGACGCGCGTTTCGTCCGCGCATTGCAGAATGAGCGAGCCGAGGCGGCGCATTTCTTCTTTCAGCAGCCCCACCGCGTTCTCAAGCTGGTCGGAGCGCAGGGAGTTGGAGCAGCAAAGCTCCGCGAAATCGTCGGTCACATGCGCCGGAGTGCGCTTTTGCGGCTTCATCTCGCAAAGCGTGACGTTCACGCCGCGCCGCGCCATCTGCCACGCCGCCTCGCTGCCAGCGAGGCCCGCGCCGATGACGGTCACTTGATTGCTCATGTCTCCTCAAAATCGTCCGCGTTGACGGTTACGGCTTTGGCCTTCGCCGTCTTTTTTGCCGCGGTTGTTGTCGCGGCGGGCTTTTTCGCCGCGGTCTTCGTTTCGGTGGGCTTCTTCGCGGCAGGCTTCTTTTCCTCCGCCTTCTCCGCTTTCTTATCCTCCGCCGCGGCTTTCTTGGTATAG
>JAFTGG010000257.1 GCA_017458025.1 Oscillospiraceae bacterium
GGTGGTCGAAGTCGATGCCGGAGAACTCCAGCATATCCATCAGGTAATACGGCTCGCCGTTCGGCTTGCCGGGCAGCGTGACGGGCGTGTCGTTGAGCGTGATGCTCAGCGGCTTGCCCGGCGTGGGCTCCGGCGCTTGCATCGACGCGGGGCGCGCCGCCGGCGCGTCGTCCGCGTCGGCGCTCTCGGCGTCGCGGGAGGCCTTCGCATCCTCAAGGCTGTCGATCCAGACCTCGTCGCCCGTGTGAATGGGCTGGTCCAGCGGCGCGACCGCGCCGTTGATCGTCGCAACGCCGGCATACTTCTTCCCGACAAAGTCGGCAAGCGTCTTGACGGCGTCCGCGCCCTGCTTCGCGGGCGTGAACGCGATCGCGTCGCCGGCGTGGACGATGTCGGTCAGCTCGGCGGGCTCGCCGTTGAGCAGGATCACCGGCGCCGTCGCCAGCGAGCCGCGGTAGAACTGCCGCTCGCCGTTGAGCGTAAACGAGAGGTTCGCGCCCGTCTTGCCGATGAGATCGGCGTAATGGTAGCCGTTCATCATCAGGATATCCCGCATAATGAGCACGCCGCTGCGAAACAGCTTCGCGGGCTCGCCGTTGAGCAGGATCACATAGCTGTCGTTGATGAGGCCGAGGCCCGCCGAAATCGCGATACCCAGCGGCGTCGCGTACTCCGGATCGTTGAGGTCGTAGTCCTCGGCGTATGCGTTTTTCTCAAAGTGGTTGCCGGCGATCGCAACGCGGGCGGGCTCGATCTTGAGCTCCTCCGCCACGCGCTCCTTGAGTCCGGCGAGCTTGCTGCCGCCGCCCGCGAGAAATACCGCGGAGGGCATCTTGCCGTTGAGGTCGAGAATCCGCTTGGCAAGCTCCTGCGCGAGCGACGTGACCGCGGGCGCGATCATCTCGCGCAGCTCGTCGGCGGTGGTCTCATGCGCGATGCCGAGAATGTCCGTGTAGCCGATCTTGCCCTTATCGCCGAGCGACATCTTGAGCTTTTCCGCCTGCTGGAAGTCGATGAGCAGGGCGCGCATCAAAAGCTCCGTGATCTCGTCGCCCGCGACGGTCGCCATCGTGTAGCCGACGACGCTGCCGTCGCGGCAAATGGCGATATCGGACGTGCCCGCGCCGATGTCGACGAGCACGAGGTTCAGAAGCCGGATATCGTTGGGGATCGCGGCGTTGAGCGACGCGATCGGCTCCAGCGTGAGGCTCGCGACCTCAAGCCCGACCTTGCCGACGACGGCGTACAGGCTCTCGACGACCTCGCGCGGCAGGAACGTCACGACGACCTCCGCCTCGATGACGCGGCCCGTATGGTCGCGGATGCTCGACATGGGATAGCCGTCGATCCGGTAGGTGGATACGGTGTAGCCGACCATATAATATTGGTCGTTCTGCGTGCCCGAGGTCTCGCGCAGCGCGTGCTCCGCCTCGGAGACCGCGCCCGCTTCGAGCTGGTTGATGATGTCCTCGGTGATCATCTGCGTGCCCGCGAGCTCCAGCGTGAAGCTCGCCGCCTCGGACTTGAGCGCGCGGCCCGCGGCCGCGACGCAGACGCGGGAAAGATGGATTTTCGTCCGCTTTTCCAGACGCGCGATGAACACGCGCGCGACCTCCGCGACCTGCTCTATGATCTCGATCTGTCCGACGAGCATCGCGCGCTGGCCGTGGTCCTGCTTCTCGATGGCGAGGACGTGGAAGCGCCGGCCCTCGACGCTGCCGACCACGCCGATGATGCTGCGGGTGCCGATATCCAACGCAAAGATGACGTTGTTCTCCTGTTCCTTTTTCACTTCCGCCATAACCGCACCTGTCTCTCTCATTGTTCTCTCGTGCTTTCTATCTCTGTGTTCCGTTTGTGATCCGGCCCTCGAACAGATTCACGACGCGCTTGTTCATCGTGGTCGTGTAGCTGCTGTCCGCCGTCGCGAAAACGACCGTCGTGCCGAGCTTGTTGAGCGCGCCGAGCAGGTGCAGCATATCCCACACCGTATCGTCGTCCGCGCGCTCCGCAAGTCCGTCGAGCACGAGGATCGACGGGCTGCGCCAAATCGCCCGCGCCAGCAGGGCGCGGCAGCGTTCCGAAGGGGTCAATTCCGTCGGGTAGCTGCCTCCTCTGCCGGGCAGGCCGACCAGCGAAAGCGCCTTTTCGATCTTGCGCCGGTCGAAGATCCTGTTCTTAAGATACTCCAATTGTCGCGCAGATGCAAGATTTTTGAATACAGTTTCCGTCTGCCGCAGATCGTCGTCGCTCAGCACGACGCCCATGCAGCCGCGCAGATCCTCGCTCTCCGAGCGGCGCAGCGACCACAGGTCCGCGCCGCCCAGCCAGACCTTGCCGTGGTCCGGCTCGAGCTCGCCCGCGAGCAGCTCCATCATCGTGCTCTTGCCGGAGCCCTGCGGGCCGGTGACAAACACGAAGTCGCCCTGGCGGATCGTCAGGTCCGCCTGCAGCGTGCCGGAGACCCCGCGTTTGCTGTTTTTATAGATTTTCGCCACTTGTTCGAGGCGGATCGAGGGCATGGCAGAGGCCTCCACTTTACAAAATTTATCGCATTTGCTATATTGGGGTTATCGAGCAAAGAAACGGAGGTGAACCGCTCCATGCCGGAAACGCCGAAAAAACACCCGGTCCGCAATTTCCTCGCGCTGTTCGCGCTTGCCGTGCTGTGCATCGGCGTCGTGGAGCTGTCCGTCGCCTATTTTGAAGACCCCGCGCTGTACGAATCCGTCGTCTCGCCCGTGCGAAGCGCTTATCAAAACACCCGCGGGCGCATCGAGCACCGCGCCGCCGAGCGCAAGGCGGAGCGGGAGCGCCGCGAGCGCGAGGAAGCCGAACGCCAGCGCCGGCTGGAGGAGCAGCGCCGGCA
>JAFTGG010000032.1 GCA_017458025.1 Oscillospiraceae bacterium
AAACAAGCATGGAGCGGGAATATCAAGCCTACTGCGACCGCTGCGGACAAGCCCTCGAATGGAAGGGCTTCCAGAAAGCTGTCGTTATCATGTGCCTCTAGGCCCTATTCCTCCGCCCGCATATCCGCGCCGCAGTTGGGGCAGAAGTTCATTACAGGCGCAATAGGTTCTCCTATGCCAACTGTTTTCATCGGAAATTGCCAGAAATGCGCTTCACAAGCAGAGCACTTTTTAGTAGGCGTCCATTTGTTGTACGCTTCAATCCACACGCCCCGCACCACGGGCCGCACGTCTGTGGCGGGAAGATTCGCGACAATCCGACAAATATGATTTGCGCTAAAAACAACATCGTCCATATGTTCATCGGAAAACAATGCATCCGCAACGCTCTTTTTTGTGATGTATTCAGCCATTACTCACCCCTCCTTTGGCCACTCAAAGCCGATTGCCTCTAGCCACGCTTTGGCTGAGAGGTCGGCGCTTTTCGCGATATCGGTCAGCAATTCTAATTTCGCGGGATCGTCCGTTGATATCGGCTGTCCGCAGCAGGGGCATGTATCGCCGGTTTTGAGATAATAGCGCCTC
Source organism: Oscillospiraceae bacterium (assembly GCA_017458025.1). Lineage (GTDB taxonomy): Bacteria > Bacillota > Clostridia > Oscillospirales > Oscillospiraceae > Hominicoprocola. The sequence goes on from JAFTGG010000032.1 coordinate 586, forward strand.
ATGCCACGCCCTTCGCTTTCCGCTTCTTCGGCAGGATCGGCTTGCCGTCGGCGTCGCGCTTGCTGCCGTCCTCCAGCCACTTGAGCCATGTGTCGAGGAATTTCTTATGCGTGACCCTTGGAGAGACGCCGCCGATATCGTTGTTCTTCCCGTGGATCTGCGCGATATTGTTTCCGTGCATCTCGATCGTGACATACGGTTGATGCGGCGCCGCGGCCCAGCGCAGGAACACAATGGACAGCACGCCCTTAACATGTCGCGCGGCGTAACCGCCGACGCAGTGATTGAGCTTTTGACCTTCCCGCTTGACGGCCGCGCCGGTCGCGGGGAACACAATGCAAAGCCCGCCCATTTCAAACTCATACTTTTGTTTCCGCGCCTTGAGATTTTTGGCCTTTTCCTCTCTTGCCGTTCCATCGTCAAGCGACGCCTGCCACGCCGCCGTCGCCGCAGCGTGCGCGGCGCCGAGGTCGTCCGGCCAGAGCACCTTGGTATGCTCCATGCAGAGGCCGGTCATATAAGCCGCTTCGATGTAATCCTTGTAGATATCGAATAGCGTATCCGGCGGAATCATAAGCTCTGGGTCGACAAAGGAAAAATTGTCGATGTACCGCGCGAAGCGGTCGGGATCGAGGTCATACTTACGGAGGAAGCGCAGAACCGTCAATGGATCGCCCCACATTTCGTACCATGCCCTGCTGCGTGCGAGGTTCCAATTCTTCCCGAGCCGCCGTGCATAGTTCCTGATCTCCAACAGCTCCATCGGGCAGCCAAGCTCCATAAACTCCCGCAGCTCCGGCTTGGTCAGTTGCATCGATTTTCGGATATCCGGCTCTTCCCAGCACATAGCCGCAGCCCATTTCTTCCGCCCGTATATCAGATCTTCAACAGGGCGATACATCTCTGCTTTGACCAGCAGCTCGATCTGCTGCGGATAGATGCTGTAGGCCGTCAGATACGAGATAAAGTCATGGAAGTATGTCGCATAGCCCCGCGCCCCGCCCGGACGGTATTGCCATTCGTGAAAATATCCACAGTATCGAAATGCCGGATGGTTTTCAACGACTTCGCGATTGACAATCCGATAGCTCTCATGGTTATAAAACGAAATGCACCCAACTTTGAACGGCTCTTGTACTTTTTTCTTTCTGGTCAACGTGCCTTTCTCCCAACTGGGGTATGGGTTATCTCCATAGAGCTGATGATCCAACTGCAGCACCGCGCCCCGCTCAAACCGATAGCCGGAGGAGCACCAAACTTCCGGCGGGCCGGACAGATCGGCGTCCGTCTCATACCACTTGGACAGCGCAAGCGCGTCCGCGTAGAGGACATTCCCCTTGCTGTGCAAAAGTAAGACACATTCGTTGCGGCGCAGGGACTTCCGACCGCGCGCCCGTTTGAGGTCGATTGCCGTGATATCGCGTCCGCACCACGGGCAGGTTCCATGCCTCTTGTGTTGAAGCATATCAAGCAACGCGCGATGCTCCGGCGTCTCCGTCCTCTGCAGCCTGTTGCGTTCTTCCCTGTGCCCGCAGCAGGAGGCGCGAAGCTCTACATAGTCCTCAGTGCGCCCCGAGCGCCGGAGAGATTGCCAGCGGAAGAAAAGATAATGCGGGAAAAGATCATTGAGACGTTTGACGTCTTCTTCGGTGGTCTTCGGCCAATCCGCGATAATGGCCCGCTCCTCGTCTGTGTACTTCATGCCCGCCTCCTCAAAGGAAATCCTCAAAAATGAGGAGAATGCCGTGCTCCGCCGTCGAAGGCGTTTCAACTGCCGCCGGTGTGAGCGTGATCTTCATTTGAAACTCCACCTTTGCACCGTCGAAGTAGAAAGATACGGCCCGCCGATATGCCTCGATGTCAGAAAGAGAACCGCCGACGCTCTTTGCGACCGCTTTCATGCAGTCCTCAAAGCTGCCGCCCTGTGCGACGGCCTGCGCAAATTCCTCGTCCTGCCGGCAGAAATCTTTGAGCGCGTCCCTCACCGCTGATTTCATCGCGTTTGCATATCGGTCATATTTGCCGTTTTGATATTCCTTGTCGAGTTTCTCAACAGCCTGCTCATGCCACATCATGACGCACACTCCTTCACCTTATCGGCGAGCGCCAGCAACGCCTTCGCCAATTTGTCACCGAGAGCACTGTCTTCGCGGCCGCGCACCTTCAGCAGCAGACCGCGCATCTTATTGACGTCCGACTGCGCCTGCTCGAAGAGCAGCTGGAAGGAGGCGAGATCCGCGTCACCGGAGATGGAGGCTTTCGCCTGCTCGCGCCTCGCCGTTTCCAGCTCCGCGCGCAGCCGGTCGGCTTCGGCCTTGAGCTTCGCGACCTCGCCGTTGGACTTCTCGCCTGCGGCCTTTGCCTTCTCTTTTGCCTTGGCGAGCTTGTCCTC
>JAFTGG010000258.1 GCA_017458025.1 Oscillospiraceae bacterium
GAGGCCATCGAGAAGGCGCTTGCGCAGCTTTCGATGGATCGCGACGAGGTTTCGGTCGAGATCCTCGAGCGCGCCAAGTCCGGTTTCCTAGGCATCGGCGCGACGCCCGCCACCGTGCGCGTCAGCTATGACGACGGCAAGGCCGAGCCCGTAAAGCAGGAGTTCCAGCCCGAGCAGCGCAAGACGAAAGAGGAGCGCGAGGCGGAGGAGGCCGCGAAGAAGGCCGAAAAGGAAGAGCGCGAGCGCAAGGCCGCCGAGGCGCGCAAAAACGCCCCGAAGCCGGAGCTGCCCAAGGACTTTCAGCCCGAGGTGCTCCAGAACAAGGGCGAGAAGAAGAACGGCGAGCCCCGCGAGCGCAAGCCGCGTGAGGACAGGCCCCGCCGCGAGCCGAAGCCGTCCGTCAAGGCCGAGCCGGGCGACGAGGTCCACGACGAGAAGTCGGAGCAGGTCCGCGCGTTCCTGACCGGCCTGCTTCAGCACATGGAGAGCGAGGCCGGGGTCAAGGTCTACGAGGTAGAGAAGGGCCGCTATAAGGTCATTCTTGAGGGCGACAAGCTCGGCGCGCTGATCGGCCGCCGCGGCGAGACGCTCGACGCCATTCAGCAGCTTACGAGCTACGCCGTGAACCGCAGCGGCGACAAAAACCGCGTCCGTATCCAGGTCGACGCCGAGGGCTACCGCGAAAAGCGCGAGCAGAGCCTCGAACGCCTGGCGGACAAGGTCGCGGCGAAGGTGGTCAAGTACCGCCGGAACGTGACTCTGGAGCCGATGAACGCTTATGAGCGCCATGTGATCCACACCGCGCTGCAGGATACGAAGGACGTGTCCACGTTCTCCATCGGCACCGAGCCGAACCGGCGCGTGGTGGTCGCTTACGACCGCAACAAGCAGGCGAACTGATACAAAGCTCTTTCGCGCCTGCGGGCGCGAAACTCCGCGAGGCTAAAGACGCCATACCCATTCGGGTACGGCGTCTTTTTCATGCCAATTGTTCGATCCGCTTCGTCAGCTCCTCCGCGAATTTGCCGATATGATATCCGTCGATGAAGCGATGCGTCACCTCAAGCGACATGCCGAGGACCTTTCTGCCGTTTTCCTCGACGTATTTGCCCCACGCGATGCGGGGGACCGCGTCCTCCACATGGAAATCGCGCTCGTTCGTCAGGCCCGTCAGGTCGACCCACGGCGCGCAGGAGATGAAGATCAGGCCGTCGTTTTCGGCGCCCGTGTCGAGGAACGCCGTCTGCGCGGCGCTTTTTTCCTTTGCCGCGGCGCAGAACGCGGCCATATCGCCGCCCACGGGCAGCGTTACGACGTGAAACAGCTCGCTGCCGGGCAGCAGGTCGCAAAAGCTGGGGACCCGCTCGTCCAGCAGCGCGACGCGCCCGTTTTCGATGGTGTAGCGGAAGTTTTCCACAGCGTTGACCGCTTTTGTGACCAAATACGTCAGCGACAAATAAAACGACAGCTTATGCGCCTTGCAGTAGCCGCAGAGCTTCGTCACGTCCTGCCGGTAGGTGACGCTGTAAAAGGGGTCGGAAACGCCGAGAAAATGCTCGTAAAGCTCCCGCCGCGGCCAATTTTCGTAATCAATGTAGGTCATTGCAACGTCCTCCGCAGCATATCGAACGCGGTATTCGCCGCCTGCATGCGGATATGGTCGCGCGTGCGCTTGCCGAAATTGCACTTTTTGCAGACCGTCCCGTCGGGCGAGGCAAGACCGATGTACGTCAGCCCCACGGGGTTGCCGCGCTCGTCGCTGTCCGGTCCCGCGACGCCGGTGACGCTCAGCGCGTAGTCCGCGCCGGTGAGCGCTCTCGCGCCCTCCGCCATCGCGCTCGCGACCGGCTCCGACACCGCGCCGTACTCGTCCAGCAGCGCGGGCGGCACGTTCAGGACCCGCGCCTTGACGCCGTTCGCGTAGCTGACCACGCCGCCGAGAAATACCGCGCTCGCGCCCGGCACGTCGGTGACGCGCTTGGCGATGAGCCCGCCGGTGCAGCTCTCCGCCGCCGCCAGCGTCGCGCCGCGCTCTTTGAGCGCCGCCACGCAGACGGATTCGAGGTTGTCGACGTCGACGCCGTAGACCCACTCGCCGACGACGCTCAGCACCTCGTCCACGGCGGGCTTGAGCAGCGCCTCCGCTTCCTCGGCGCTCGCTGCCTTCGCGGTGACGCGGAGCATGCACTCGTCGCTCTTGGCGTAGGGCGCGACGGTCGGGTTCGTCATCTTTTCGATCTTGTCGCGCAGCAGGATCTCCATGTCGCTCTCGCCCTTGCCGTAGATGCGGAGCGTGTGCGACCTGATCACGTCGTGCGACAGCGCGCGCAGATACGGCTCCGCGCCGGTCTCGAACATCAGCGCGCACTCGCGCGGCGGGCCGGGGAGCATCAGGACGTGCACCCCGCCCTCGCAGAAGCCGCAGCCGGGCGCGGTGCCGTTGTGGTTGTGGAAAATCGTGCAGCCCTCCGGCAGGTACGCCTGCTGGAGATTGTTCTCCGCCATCGGGCGCTTGCGCGCCGCGAACAGCTCGCGGAGCCACTGTTCCAGCTCGGGGCGCAGCACGTTTTTGCGTCCGAACGTGTCGCAGATGGTCTGCTTGGTCAAATCGTCGTAGGTCGGGCCGAGCCCGCCGGTGGTGATGATGACGTCCACCCGCGTCCGCGCCAGCTCCAACGCCTCGCGCAGCCGCTTCGGGTTGTCGCCGACGACGGTGTGGTACAGCACGTCGATGCCCAGCTCCGCGAGCTTTTCCGAGAGGATCTGCGCGTCGGTGTTGGCGATGTTGCCGAGCAGGATCTCCGTCCCGACGGCGATGAGTTCCGCGCGATGTGCCATAAAAACCTCCCTGCGCCGCGGCCGCCCAGACAGGGCGGGCGGCGCGGATATGTCGAATTATTTTTTCGCCTTGGAGTCGCGGATCAGCGCGATGAGCGCGAGGACAAAGTTGCCGGCGGCGACGCACAGCAGCGTGCAGGCAAGACTGAATTGCGCGTTTTTCATGGATTATTCCTCCTTATATTTTGCAATACCGAACACCATCAATAAATCGTTCGATATTGCTGAATTACAGCTTGATACGGACGAACTCGCGGCCCGCCATTGCCTTCGCGCACAGCGCGCCGGCGTCGAGCGCGGCCTCGACGGCGCGCACCTCGTCGAGGTGCGGCTTCGTTTTGGGGTGGCGCGGCGTGAACACCGTGCAGCAGTCCTCGTAGGGCAGGATCGAGGTGTCAAAGGTGCCGATCTTGCGCGACAGCCGGACGATTTCCTCCTTGTCCATGCCGATGAGCGGGCGCAGGACGGGCAGGCTGACCACGTCCTCCGTGCAGCGCAGCGCCTCCATAGTCTGACTCGCGACCTGCCCGAGGCACTCGCCGGTGACGATGGCTTTCGCGCCCAACTCCTCCGCGCATAGCTGCGCGATGCGCATCATGAAGCGGCGCATGATGAGCGTGAAGAAGTCCTCCGGCGCCTTGCGGCGGATCTCCTCCTGAATTTCCGTAAACGGAACGATCTGCACGCGCATGCGCCCGCACCAGGGCGTCAGCTCCTTCGCGAGCCGCAAGACCTTCTCCTTCGCCGCCTCCGAGGTGTAGGGCGGGGAGAAGAAGTGCACGGCTTCGAGCGCGACGCCGCGCTTCGCCATCATCCACGACGAAACGGGGGAGTCGATGCCGCCGGAGAGCAGCGTCACCGCGCTGCCGCCCATGCCGAGCGGCAGCCCGCCCGCGCCCGCGAAGGCGGGGCCGTGGACGAACGCCGCGTCGTCGCGGATCTCCAAAAAGACCGTCAGCTCCGGCTCGTGGACGTCGACGGCGAGGTTCGGGAACGCCTGATGCAGCGCGCCGCCGACCTGCTGCGAGAGCTGAATGGACGTGAGCGGGAAGGTCTTGTCCGCGCGCTTGCTTTCCACTTTAAAGGACTTCGCTGTGGATAACTCGCCGCTCAGATAGGTCTTCGCCGTCTCGATGATGGCCCGCACGTCCTTGCCGCAGGGCAGCGCGCGGGAGACGGACACGACGCCGAACACCTGGCGGCACGCGTCGAACGCGGCGTTCAAGTCGCAGTCGTCGCCCGCGGGCTCGACGTAGACGGTGGATTGTTTGGAGTACACGCGGTAGTTGCCGCACTTCGAGACGCGGCGGCGGAGATTGGAGATCAGCTTATCCTCGAAGCTGCGGCGGTTGAGGCCCTTTAAGACCACCTCGCCGAGCTTGCAAAGTATCATTTCCTGCATAAAGGCTCAGTTTCCCTTCAAAACGTCGTTATTTCTGTACTGTATCGCCTCCGCGAGATGCGAGGCGTCGATATCCGCCGCGCCCTCCAGATCGGCAATGGTGCGCGCCACGCGCAGCAGCCGGTCGTGGCTCCGCGCCGTGAGGCCGAGACGCTCGAACGCGTTACCCAGCAGCTTTTCGCCCGCCTCGTCGAGTTGGCAGTATTTGCCGACCATCGCCGGCTCCATCTGCGCGTTGCAGAGCACGTTCGTGCCCTCGAAACGCTTTTTCTGTATCTCCCGCGCGGCGTTGACGCGCGCGCGAATCGCCGCGGAGCTCTCCGCCTGCGCGCGGCGGCGCATCGCCTCGTACTCGACGCTCGGCACGTTGACGTGCAGGTCCATGCGGTCGAGCATCGGGCCGCTGATGCGCTCGGCGTATTTCCTGACCTGCGCCTCCGTGCAGGTGCAGCGCCCCGACGGGTGCCCGTACCAGCCGCAGCGGCAGGGGTTCATCGCGCCGACGAGCATGAACCGGCTCGGCAGCGTGACGCTGCCCGCGGCGCGGGTGATCGTCACCTCGCCGTCCTCGATGGGCGCGCGCAGCGCCTCCAGCACGTCGCGCGGGAACTCGGGCAGCTCGTCCAGAAACAGCACGCCGTTGTGCGCCAGCGATATCTCGCCGGGCCGCGGAAAGCTTCCGCCGCCCGTCATCGCGACGGAGGACAGCGTGTGGTGCGGCGAGCGGAACGGGCGCTCCGAGAGCAGCGGCCTGTTCGCGTCCGTCAGCCCCGCGACCGACCAGATCTCGGTCGCTTCCAGCGCCTCCTTGCGCGTCATGTCCGGCAGGATCGACGGCAGACGCCGCGCCAGCATCGACTTGCCGGCGCCCGGCGACCCGATCATCAGCAAATTGTGGCCGCCGGCGGCGGCGATCTCCAGCGCGCGCTTGACGTTTTCCTGACCCATCACGTCGGCAAAATCGGCGCGCGTCTCGCGCTCCGCCGGCTCCTCCCAGCGCGGCGCGGGGGAGATGGGCCGCTCGCCGCGCAGGTGCGCGACGAGGGCGGAGACGTCGGGAACGGGGTAGACCGCCAACCCGTCCGCGAGCGTCGCCTCGGCGGCGTTGACGGCGGGGACGAACAATGACCGGATACCCGCGCGGACCGCCGCCATCGCCATCGGCAGCACGCCGCTGACGCCGCGCAGGGAGCCCGTGAGCGACAGCTCGCCGATGAACGCGGCGTCGGACGGCAGCTCGGGGAGGTCCTCCGCGCAGCGCAGGATGCCGAGCAGGATCGGCAGGTCGTAGACCGTGCCCTCCTTGCGCTGGCCCGCGGGGGCGAGGTTGACCGTGATGCGGGAGACGGGGAACTTCGCGCCGCAGTTCTTCACCGCCGCGCGCACGCGCTCGCGCGACTCCTTGACCGCGGTGTCGCCTAAGCCCACCACATCAAACGCGGGCAGACCGCCGGACAGGAAGCACTCCACGGACACCTCGTAGCCCGAGACGCCGCGCAGCCCCAGCGAGCGCACCGTCGTGACCATGACTCCACCCTCTTTCTGATTTGCTATGATACCACAAACCCTTGCGGAAGGAAATCCCAAAACGCGGAAAAGACCAAAAAAATTCATAACAGTAGCCGATGTGTTAAGCGAATGAATCAAATCATTCATAAATTGTTAAAAAAACTGCATAGATGCCGTTTACACGGCGGAATTTTTATGTTATATTGTATTCGCTATGTCTTGCGCAGATTTCTGCGCAACTTTTATGCATCTAAGGCCGCCGGAGGCGGTACAACAAACAGGAGGGTTTCAACCTATGGCAAGAAAAATGAAGTCCATGGACGGCAACAACGCTGCCGCGCACGTTTCGTACGCGTTCAGCGAGGTCGCGGCGATCTACCCGATCACCCCGTCGTCCCCGATGGCGGACCTGGTCGACCAGTGGTCGGCGAACGGCCTGAAGAACATCTTCGGCACCCAGGTCAAGGTCGTCGAGATGCAGTCCGAGGCCGGCGCGGCCGGCGCGGTGCACGGCTCCCTCGGCGCCGGCGCGCTGACGACGACCTACACGGCGTCGCAGGGCCTGCTGCTCATGATCCCGAACATGTACAAGATCGCGGCCGAGCAGCTTCCCAGCGTCTTCCACGTCTCCGCCCGTACCGTCTCCACCCACGCGCTGAACATCTTCGGCGACCACAGCGACGTCATGGCATGTCGGCAGACCGGCTTCGCCATGCTCTGCGAGGGCAGCGTGCAGGAGGTCATGGACCTCTCTCCCGTCGCCCATCTCGCCGCCCTGACCGGCAAGGTGCCGTTCATCAACTTCTTCGACGGCTTCCGTACCTCCCACGAGATCCAGAAGGTCGCGGTGTGGGATTATGAGGACCTCAAAGAGATGTGCGACATGGACGCCGTCAAGGCGTTCCGCGAGCACGCCCTCAACCCGCAGAACCCGCACATGCGCGGCTCCCACGAGAACGGCGACACGTTCTTCCAGCACCGCGAGGCGTGCAACCGGTGGTACGACGCGCTGCCCGAGGTCGTTGAGAAGTACATGGACAAGATCAACGCCAAGCTCGGCACCGACTACAAGCTGTTCAACTACTACGGCGCGCCCGACGCCGACCGCGTTATCATCGCGATGGGCTCCATCTGCGACGTGGCGGAGGAGGTCATCGACTATCTCAACGCCCACGGCGAGAAGGTCGGCCTCGTCAAGGTCCGCCTGTACCGCCCGTTCAAGGCCGAGCGCCTGATCGAAGCGATCCCCGCGACCGCGACGAAGATCGCCGTCCTCGACCGCACGAAGGAGCCGGGCGCGCAGGGCGAGCCGCTCTACCTCGACGTCGTCACCGCGCTCGCCAACGCCGGCATCCAGAAGACCGTCATCGGCGGCCGCTACGGCCTCGGCTCCAAGGATACGCCGCCCTCCAGCGTGTTCGCCGTGTATGACGAGCTGAAGAAGGACAAGCCGCTGCGCCAGTTCACCATCGGCATCGTGGACGATGTGACCAACATCTCGCTCCCCGAGGACAAGAACGCCCCGAACACCGCCGCGGAAGGCACCATCGAGTGCAAGTTCTGGGGCCTCGGCGGCGACGGTACCGTCGGCGCGAACAAGAACTCCATCAAGATCATCGGCGACCATACCGACAAGTACGTCCAGGCCTACTTCCAGTACGACTCGAAGAAGACCGGCGGCGTGACCATCAGCCACCTGCGCTTCGGCGACAAGCCCATCCGCAGCCCGTACTACGTCAACAAGGCCGACTTCGTCGCCTGCCATGTGCCGAGCTACATCACCAAGGGCTTCAAGATCGTCAACGACGTCAAGCCCGGCGGCACGTTCCTCATCAACTGCCAGTGGGGCCTCGAGGAGCTGAACCACCACCTGCACGCCGACGCCAAGCGCTACATCGCCAAGAACAATATCCAGCTCTACACGATCAACGCCATCGACAAGGCGATCGAGATCGGCATGGGCAAGCGCACCAACACCATTCTGCAATCCGCGTTCTTCTCGCTGGCGAAGGTCATGCCCGAGGAGGAGGCCATCGGCTACATGAAGGACGCCGCGACGCACTCCTACCTGAAGAAGGGCCAGGACGTTGTCGATATGAACCACAAGGCGATCGACCTCGGCGCGACCGCGTACACGAAGATCGACGTGCCCGCCGATTGGGCGGACGCCGTGGACGAGGAGGACAAGACCGTTCTGCAGGGCCGTCCCGACCTCGTCAAGCAGGTCAAGGAGCTGCTGGGCCCCATCGACCGCATGGACGGCGACAGCCTGCCGGTTTCCGCGTTCATGAACCACGTCGACGGACAGTTCGAGCTGGGCGCCGCCGCCTATGAGAAGCGCGGCGTCGCCGTCAGCGTCCCGACGTGGGACAGCGGCAAGTGCATCCAGTGCAACCAGTGCGCTTACGTCTGCCCGCACGCGACCATTCGTCCGTTCGCCATGACCGAGGAGGAGGCCAAGGCCGCTCCCGCGCAGGCGAAGATCGTCGACGTCAAGGCCGGCAAGGGCAAGGGCGTCTACAAGTTCTCGATGGCGATCTCCCCGCTCGACTGCATGGGCTGCGCGGTCTGCGTCGGCGTCTGCCCGGTCAGCGCGCTCGCTATGGTCCCGCAGGAGCAGGAGGCCGAGCAGCAGGAGGTCTTCGACTACATGGTCGACAAGGTCTCCGTCAAGGAGGACATGCAGGACAACACGGTCAAGGGCTCCCAATTCAAGACCCCGCTGCTTGAGTTCTCGGGCTCCTGCGCCGGCTGCGCCGAGACGAGCTATGCCCGCCTCATCACCCAGCTCTTCGGCGACCGTATGTACATCTCCAACGCCACCGGCTGCTCGTCCATCTGGGGCGGCCCGGGCGCGACCTCCCCGTACACCGTCAACAAGAAGGGCCACGGCCCCGCGTGGAACAACTCCCTGTTCGAGGACAACGCCGAGCACGGCCTCGGCCTCTGGATGGGTCAGGAGGCGATCCGCGAGGACCTCAAGGCCAAGACGGTCGAGCTCATCGCCCAGCCGCAGACCGTTCCCGCGCTGAAGGAAGCCGCCCAGAAGTGGCTCGACACCTTCGACGACGGCGCCGAGAACGAGAAGGCCACCGCCGAGTATATCAAGCAGCTCGAGGAGGGCATCAGCTCCATCGACGACTGCATCGACTTCCTCGGCAGCAATACCGCCAAGCAGCTCTACGGCGATAAGCAGCCCGGCGCGCTGGAAGCCGCCAAGGCCGCGAAGGCCGCCGGCAGAAAGACCTGCGTCTGCTCCGCCTGCACGCCCGCCGCGGAGATCCTTGAGAAGAAGAACTACCTCGTCAAGAAGTCCGTGTGGATCTTCGGCGGCGACGGCTGGGCCTACGACATCGGCTTCGGCGGCGTCGACCACGTCCTCGCGCAGAACCGCGACGTGAACGTCTTCGTGTTCGACACCGAGGTCTACTCCAACACCGGCGGACAGGCGTCCAAGTCCTCCAACATCGGCCAGGTCGCGCAGTTTGCGGCCGCCGGCAAGGAGACCAAGAAGAAGAGCCTCGCCGAGATCGCGATGAGCTACGGCTACGTCTACGTCGCGCAGATCGCTATGGGCGCGAATCCGGCGCAGACCATCAAGGCGATCACCGAGGCCGAGGCCTATCACGGCCCGTCCCTCATCATCGGCTACAGCCCCTGCGAGATGCACAGCATCAAGGGCGGCATGACCAACTGCCAGAAGGAAATGAAGAAGGCCGTCGACTGCGGCTATTGGAACCTGTTCCGCTTCAATCCCGACGCCGAGCAGAAGTTCACGCTCGATAGCAAGGCGCCCGCGGGCGGGTATCAGGAGTTCCTGATGAACGAGGCGCGTTACAGCCGCCTGACCCGCGAGTTCCCCGAGCGCGCGACCACGCTGTTCGAGCGCAACGAGGAAGCGGCGAAGGAGCGCTTCGAGCACCTCACCAAGCTCGTCGAGATCTACAAGTAAATCTTACGGCAAAAAGAAAGACGGCTGTAAAGCCGTCTTTCTTTTTGTGCGCGGATTGTTGACAGAGGGAAAAAAGTACAGTAAAATTGAATTTGACAGAAGTGCGTTGCACATTCGGCAGGCGGTTTGATTACATAGTAAAACGCAAAAACCGCCACTCTGCCAAGTGACGGTTTTTGTGAGCAAGCTCATATAAAACACTAGCTTCAGGGTCAAACCGCTTGTCGCGACGACCTTCTGTTACTATTATCTCGTATCGCGATGCTTTGTCAAGAGGGGAATCGACCATGCAAAAGCGCGCTTTTGTCCTCATCTTTATCTGTCTGCTGCTTGCCGGCTGCGGAAAGCGGCCCGACGAGACGCCGCACCGGCGCACCGTGTTCGCGATGGATACGGTGATGAACCTCACCGTCTACGGTGAGAACGGCGACAAAGCGCTCGACGCGGCGGAGCAGGACCTGCGGCGCCTCGACGCGCTGCTCGCGCGCGGAGCCGAGACCAGCGCCGTCCATACGCTAAATCAATACGGCTTTGCCGAGGACGAGGAGACTGCCGCCCTGCTGGAAAAGGCGGGGGAGATTTCCGCCGCGACGGGCGGCGCGTTTGACGCGACGCTCGGTAAGGTACTCGACCTGTGGGGCTTTGGCTCCGGCGCGGGGGACTACCGCGTTCCGCCGGACGCCGAGCTGGACGCGGCGCTCGCCGCCGTCGGCATGGAGCGCGTCTTCGTTGACGGGGAGGAGATCCGCCTCGCCGCGTTCACAGAGGTCGACCTCGGCGGCATCGTCAAGGGCTATGCCTGCGAGCGTATGTTCGACCGCATGAAGGAAAACGGCGTTGTGACGGCGGTGTTCGACCTCGGCGGCGACGTGGCGCTGTGGGGCGGGAAGTCCGACGGCCCGTGGCGCGTCGCCATCAAGGACCCCGCGGACGAGGGCGCGTTCCTCGGCATTTTGGAGACCGACGGCGGCCGCTTTATCATGACCTCCGGCGTTTACGAGCGCTATTTTGAGGAAAACGGCGCGCGCTATCACCATATCCTCGACCCGAAGACGGGCCGTCCCGCGGACAGCGATCTTGTCAGCGCGACGGTCGTCTGTCAAAATGGCATCTGGGCGGACGCGCTGGCGACGGCGTGCTGCGTCGTGGGCGCGGACGGCGCGCTGGCGCTGCGGGAACGCCTCGCGGATACGATGCCGTTCGACCTGATCCTTATCACGGACGACGCCCGCGCGCTCTACACCTGCGAGGGCTTTGCGCCCGAGACGAACAATGGCTACGCCTATGAAAAAGTCGCCTGAGCGGACGCCCACCAAATACGACGCGCTCGTTGCCGCCGCGGTGCTGCTGCTCGCGGTCGCGCTCGGCGCGCGGTATTGGTTCGCGCCCGCGCAAGACGCCGCGCTGACCGCCGTCGTGTCCATTGACGGCGTCGAGGTGGAGCGGCTGGCGTTCGACGATACCGAACGAGAGTACCAAAACAACGGCTATACCGTGCACGTTACCGTCACGCCGGACGGCGTGCGCGTCGACCACGCGGACTGCCCGACGCAGGACTGCGTTCACACCGGCACGATCAGCCGCGCGGGGCAGAGCATCGTCTGCCTGCCGGCGCGCGTCGCGATCACGCTTGCGGGCGCGGCGGACGCGGGCTACGACGTGATCGCGGGGTGAGCAGCATGAAGATGACGACGAAACAGCTTACCCTCTGCGCGGTGCTCGCGGCGCTCGCGCTCGCGCTGTCGTATATCGAGAGGCTTTTCCCCGTGCCGCTGCCGCTGCCCGGCTTCAAGCTGGGGCTTGCGAACATCGTGACGGTGTACGCGCTCTACGCGCTCGGCGCGGCGCCGGCGCTGGCGATTTTGCTGGTGCGCGTGCTGCTCGGCGCGATGTTCGCGGGCAACGCGTCCGCGCTCATGTACTCGCTGCTCGGCGGGCTTGCCGCGCTCGGCGCGATGGCGGCGCTGTCCCGCTGGGACAA
>JAFTGG010000259.1 GCA_017458025.1 Oscillospiraceae bacterium
AGTGCAGATGCGGCACGCTCTGCCCCGCCTGTTCGCCGATGTTCGACACCACGCGATAGCTTTCGATGTTTTTCTCCTTCGCGAGCTTCGCGATGACCTCAAAGATGTGCGCGACCACCGCGCTGTTCTCCTCGCTCACCTCGGCGACGGAGCCGATGTGCGCTTTCGGGATTACGAGGAAGTGCGTCGGCGCCTGCGGCGCGATGTCGTTGAACGCGTAGCACACTTCGTCCTCGTAGACCGTGGCGCTGGGGATTTCCCCGGAAATGATCCTGCAGAATAAGCAATCCGACATGATAAAACTCCTTTCTGACATCATTCAACGGCTTTCTCAGCCGACAATCTTCTCGACAAACGGCCTCACCGCCGCAAGCGCGTCGCCCAGCTTCGACGCGTCGCTGCCGCCGCCCATAGCGCTGTCAGGCTTGCCGCCTCCCTTACCCCCGAAGATCGGCGCGATCTCCTTGATGATGTCGCCGGCCCTGACGCCCTTGGCGACCGCGTCCTTGCCGCAGACGGCGAGCAGGCTCACCTTCTCGCCCGCGAGCGCGATGACCGCGACCACCGCCGCGTCCTTGTCGCGCAGCACGTCGCCCATCTGGCGAAGGCTGTTGGCGTCGCCGCCCGCGACCGTCGTCGTCACGACGCGCAGACCGCCGACGTCCGCCGCGCCCTTTAAGAGGTCGCCCGCGCTGCCCGCGCTCTCCTTGGCCTTGTACTGCTCGATGAGGCGCTTGGCCTCCTTCAGCTCGCCGAGCGTCTGCTCGATGCGCCCGCCCAGCTCGTTCGGCGTGGTCTTGAGCGCCGCGGCCGCGGCACGGAGCGCCTCGTGCTCCCGGTTCAAGCCGTTGTAGGTCTCGACGCCCGTGGTCGCCTCAATGCGGCGCACGCCGGACGCGACGCTGCCCTCGCTCGTGATGCGGAACGTGCCCGCCTTGGCGGTGTTGTCGAGGTGCGTGCCGCCGCAGAACTCCATAGAGACGCAGCTCTCGCCCTCGCCCATCTCCACCACGCGCACCACGTCGCCGTACTTCTCGCCGAACATGGCGACGGCGCCTTTCTTCCTGGCCTCCTCGATGGGCAGCTCCTCCGTGACGACCGGATAGCCGGTCAAAATCCATTCGTTGACGAGGGCTTCGATCTTGCGCAGCTCCTCCGCCGTGACCGCCTCAAAATGCGAGAAGTCGAAACGGAGCGAATCCGGCTCGACCAGCGAGCCCGCCTGATGGACGTGCTCGCCGAGCACCTGCTTGAGCGCGGCGTCGAGCAGATGCGTCGCGCTGTGGGCGCGGCGGATCGCGTTGCGGCGGGTGACGTCGATCTTCGCGGTCACGGTGTCGCCGACCTTCAAGCCGCCGGACGCCAGAGAACCGGTGTGGAGGTATTTGCCGCCCTTGTTCTTCTGCACGTCGCGCACCGCAAAACGCGCGCCGTTTGCCTCGATCACGCCGTGGTCGGCGATCTGGCCGCCCATCTCGGCGTAGAACGGGGTCTTGTCCAGCACAACGATGCCCTCCGCGCCCGCGGCAATCTCGTCGCGCAGCTCGCCCTCCGCGACGATGGCGAGCACCTTCGCCTCGCAGGTATCCTGTTCGTAGCCGACGAACTCGGTCGCGGGCATCTCCTTGCCGAGGTCGACGCCCGCCCAGCCCAGGTCGCCCAGCGCCTTGCGCGACTCGCGCGCGCGCTCCTTCTGCTCCTGCATGAGCGACTTAAACGCGTCCTCGTCCACGGAAAGCCCCTCGTCCTTCGCCATCTCGATGGTCAGGTCGATGGGGAAGCCGTAGGTGTCGTACAGCTTGAACGCGTCCGCGCCGGAAAAGGTGGTCTCACCCTTCGCCTTGTGCTCCGCGAGCATGTCGGAGAAGATCTTCATGCCGCCGTCGATGGTCTTGGCAAAGTTCTCCTCCTCGGTGCGGATGACCTTGGTGATGTACGCCTGCTTCTCGCGGATATCCTTGTACTCGCCCTCGTTGACCGCGACGACCGTCTCCACGATCCGCCACAGGAACGGCTCGCCCACGCCGAGCAGCTTGCCGTGGCGCGCGGCGCGGCGCAGCAGGCGGCGCAGAACGTAGCCGCGGCCCTCGTTGGACGGCAGCACGCCGTCGCAGATCATGAAGCTCGCCGAGCGGATATGGTCGGTGATGATGCGCAGGCTCACGTCGCGCTCGTAGCTCTCGCCGTAGTGCGCGCCGGTGATCTCGCTGACCTTGTTCGTGATGTGCATGACCGTGTCGACGTCGAACAGCGAGTCGACGTTCTGGCTCACGACCGCGAGGCGTTCGAGGCCCATGCCGGTGTCGATGTTCTTCTGCTTGAGCTCGGTATAATGGTTCTGGCCGTCGTTGTCGAACTGCGAGAACACGACGTTCCAGACCTCCATGTAGCGGTCGCAGTCGCAGCCGACGGTGCAGGTCGGCTTGCCGCAGCCGTACTTCTCGCCGCGGTCGTAGTAGATCTCGGAGCAGGGGCCGCAGGGGCCGGAGCCGTGCTCCCAGAAGTTGTCCTCCTTGCCGAACTTAAAAATGCGCTCCGGCGCGATGCCGATCTCCTTCTCCCAGATGTCGAACGCCTCGTCGTCGGCGGGCGTGGTCTCATTGCCGGCGAAGACGGATGGGTACAGGCGGTCGGGCTCCAGACCCGCCCACTCCGGGCTGGTCAGGAACTCCCACGCCCAATGGATCGCGTCGCGCTTGAAGTAGTCGCCGAACGAAAAGTTGCCGAGCATCTCGAAGTAGGTGCCGTGGCGCGCGGTCTTGCCGACGTTGTCGATGTCGCCGGTACGAATACACTTCTGGCAGGTGCAGACGCGGCGGCGCGGCGGCTCCTCCTCGCCCTTAAACCAAGGCTTCATCGGCGTCATGCCGGCGTTGATAAGCAGCACGGACTTGTCGTTCTGCGGCACGAGCGAAAAGCTGGATAAGCGCAGATGCTCCTTGCTCTCGAAGAACGCGAGGAATTTTTCGCGCAGCTCGTTTAAGCTGTAGCTGGGATGTGCCATGTGTCGTTTCTCCTTTGTATGATGAATTTGCCTTTTTGATGAAAAAAGACTTCGCCCCTGTCGTTCAGGGGCGAAGCCATGCTTCACGGTACCACCCTGATTATCCCTCGCGGGATATCTCAGCCCTCCGGTAACGGGGAGGAATCGTTCCGCTCGTCGCGGACGGCTCTGCGGGCGGCTGCGCCGCGCCGTCACCGAGGGGCTTCCACCGTCTCCCTCTCGCTTGGGGTGCGTCTCGCGTCGCTTTTCCCGCGTCTTTGCCTTTGACCTTGTTTATTATATGGATTTTCCGCAGTTTGTCAACCGGAAAACACGTTTTATTGCAAAAACCATAAAATGGGTATATACTCCCGAGCGGCGGCAATTGTGAGGTGTCCTATGAAAAAATTCAACGTCGGTTACGTCTATATTATTCTCTGCGCGCTGATCTTCAGCTTCGTCGAGGTCGCGCTCAAGCGCACGACGGGCATGTTCCACCCGCTGCAAATCACGGTGCTGCGCTTTCTCATCGGCGGCGTCGTGCTGCTGCCGCTCGCGCTGCGCTCCGTCCGGAAACACGGCGCGACGCTCACGGCGCGGGATTGGGGCTTTTTCGCGGCGCTCGGCTTTTTGTTCGTCTGTGTCGCGATGACGGTCTATCAGCTCGCGTTGGTCTACACGCAGGCGTCGGTCGTCGCGGTGCTGTTCTCCAGCAACCCGCTGTTCATCACGATCCTCGCCCATCTCATGCTCGGCGAGGATATCCGCAAGAACCACATCGTCGCGCTGTGTCTGGAAGTGGTCGCCATTTTCATCATCGTCGACCCGCTGCACGCGGCGCTCTCGCCGGCCGGCTGCGCGCTCGCGGTCGCGTCCGCCGTGCTGTTCGCGCTCTACAGCGTCATCGGCAAAAAGCAGACGCCGCGCGTCGGCGGCATCGCGGTCACGGCGTTTGCGTCGCTTTTCGGCGGCGCGGAGCTGCTGCTCGTTTTGCTGTTCGGCAGAACGGGCGCGGGCGCGGCGTTCTTCGCCGCCGTCGATCTGCCGCTGTTCATCGGCGCGCCGCTCCTGTCGACGCTGACCGTCGCGGCGATCCCGTGGCTTCTGTATCTCGGCGTCGTGAACACGCTCGGCGGCTTCGGCTTCCACATGCTGGCGATGGAGAAAACGAACGCGCAGACCGCGTCCATCGTCTACTTCCTAAAGCCGATGCTCTCGCCGCTCATCGCGCTCATCGTGCTGCATGAGACGCTCAGCCTCAACATGTGGCTCGGCATTGGCTGCTTCCTCGCCGGCTCGGGCTTCGCGATCCTGCCCGGCGTCATCGAATCGCGCAAAAGGCGCTAAGCCGACGGCGCCTTCGGCAGGCTCCAACGATAGCGAGCGGCCAGCACGCGAACGGCGAACACGGCAAGCAGGCACAGCAGCATCGCCGCCTCTCCGGCGGCCCGCCACAGCGCGCAGCACAGCAGCGCGCCGAGGAGCGACGCGCAGGCGTAGATGTGCTTGACAAATATGTACGGCCGGTCGCCCGCCAGCACATCGCGCAGGACGCCGCCGCCGACGCCGGTGATGACGCCGAGAAACACGGCGAAAAACACGTTCCCGCCGTAGCCCGCGTCCATGACCGCGTCCACGCCTACGGCGGTGAACACGCCCAGCCCCAGCGCGTCCGAAACCAGCAGCACCCGCTCAAAGAGGTGCGATTTCATAAACGCCGCGCGGCGCAGCGCGAGCAAAAACACGACCAGCGACGCCAGCACCGCTGTCAGCGCGTAGACCGGCTCGCGGAACATCGCGGGCGGCACGCGGCCAAGCAGCACGTCGCGCAAAACGCCGCCGCCGCAGGCGGCGGTCAGCCCCATGATGCACACGCCGAACACGTCCATCTGCTTTTTGAGCGCCGTCACGGCGCCGGACACCGCGAACGCGGCCGTGCCGAGCAGTTCCATAATATAGACGAATATCTCCATACGGCCTTCCCCTGAAAACAACCGGGCGCAAGGCTCCCGCGCGGGAGTCCTGCGCCTCCTGTTTTATCCTATGCTCATTTTCCGCTCAGCTCCACCTTGTGCCGCACAAAGCTCAGCGGCGGCACTTGGCGGGGCAGCTTCATTTTAAATACGCTTTTCGGCGTGCGCGGCTCCGGCAGCTCGAAGCCGTCCGCGTCGTACATCATCGGCACAATCATCGGGAACGGGCGGCAGTCGGGGCCGACGACCTCGACCTCGTCGCCCACGGCGAACTTGTTGCGCAGAGACAGCGTCGCGTCGCCGCTTTCATCGCACGATTCCACCACCGCGACGACCTGCCATTCGCGCAGATACCGCGCGCTTTCGGTGTACTGCCCCGGCTCGCCATAGTAGAAGCCGGTGGAGTAGTAGCGGTGGCTGACATGCTCCACCTCGTCGCGCCAAACGGGATCGGCCGGCTCGCCCGCCCACACCTCGTCGATGACGTGGCGATAGGCTCCCGTCACGATCGCGGCATAATACTCGCTCTTGGCGCGGCCTTCGAGTTTGATACAGTCGATCCCCGCGTCCATAATATCGTCCAAGTGGTCGATCATGCACATATCGCGGGAGTTCATGATGTAGGCGCCCTTCTCGTCCTCGAACACGGGGAAATACTCCCCGGGGCGCTTCTCCTCCATCAGCGCGTACCGATAGCGGCAGGGCTGGGCGCACTCGCCGCGGTTGGAGTCGCGGCCCGTCATGTAGTTGGACAGCAGGCAGCGGCCGCTGTAGCTCACGCACATCGCGCCATGAGCGAAGGTCTCGATCTCCAGCTCCGGCGAAACGCTCGCGCGGATCTCGCGGATCTCGGCGAGCGACAGCTCCCGCGCCAGCACGACGCGCTTCGCGCCGAGATCGTGCCACGCCTGCGCGCAGGCGGCGTTCGCAACGCTCTGCTGTGTCGAAACGTGGCGCTCGCACTTGGGGGCGTACTTTCCCGCCAGCGTAAATACGCCGAGGTCGGCGAGGATCAGCGCGTCCACGCCCGCGTCGTCCAAAAGCTCCAGATGCGCGGGCAGCGCCTTCAATTCGTCGCCGCGGGGCATCGTGTTGACCGTGACGTGCGTCCTGACGCCGTGGCCGTGGGCAAAGCGCACCGCCTCGCGCAGCGCGTCCGGTTCAAAGTTGCCCGCGAACGCGCGCATGCCGAAGCTCGTGCCCGCGAGATACACCGCGTCCGCGCCGTAAAGCACCGCCATGCGGAGCTTTTCCATATCGCCCGCCGGAGCGAGCAGTTCCGGTTTCTTTCGCATCTTATCCGCCGTAGGAGCTGCTGTTCACAAAGCTCAGGAACTCATTGTAGGTTGCGAAGAAGTGGTGCGCGCCGTCCGTGCCGAGGGCGTAGAAGTAGAAGCCCGTCTGCGCCGGTTCGAGCGCCGCCTGAATGGACGCGATGCCAGGATTCGCGATCGGCGTGGGCGGCAGGCCCTGGTGAATATGCGTGTTGTAGGGCGTGTCGATCTCAAGGTCGGAGCGTGTCAGTTGGCCGGTGTAGCGGTCGCCGAGGCCGTAGATCTGGGACGCGTCGATCTGGAGCAGATACGCCGTCTCGCCCGCATTGCTCAGGCGGTTGTAGATGACGGACGCAATGTTCGCGCGGTCGTGGCCGTCGGTCTCCTTTTCGATGAGCGAGGCGATGGTGACGACCTGCGAGAGCGTGTAGGGCGAGTTTTCGATCGCTTCCTCCAGCGTCTCGTCGGAAAGCTTCGCTTCAAAGTTGCTCAACATTCTGCCGAGCGCCGTCGCCGGATTGCCGCCGACGTAGAACTCGTAGGTGTCGGGGAACAGATAGCCCTCCAAACGCGTGATGTCGCCTTTGCCGCCGGTGATGAACGCGTAGTCGAAGTCGTAGTTCTTCGCCGCGTCGGTCAGCTCCTCCTCGGTGTTGACGCCGTACTCCGCCATCAGCGCGATGGTCTGCCGCACCGTCAGGCCCTCCTTAAAGGTGACGCGCACCGTTTCGGACGTGAGCGAGCCGCTGCTGCTGCGCATACCGTTGATGAGCGCGCTGTAATCCATCGTGGTGTTGAGCTCGTGCGCGCCGATGCCGATCTTGTCCTCGGCGTGGGCAACCTTGCCAAAGAGCTTGAAAAACCACTTGTACTCGATGAGCCCCTCGTCTTTGAGCTTGTCGGCGACGGTATCGAGGTCGTCGTCCTTGGTGACCGTGACCGTCGCGGTCACCGGCTCCTTGTTGAACGCGGCGAAGTCGTTCGCGAGCAGCCAGCCCACGCCCGAGAGCGCCAGCGACGCGACGATGACAAAAATCACCCACAGCAGTGTGCGCAGGAAGAAGCGGCGGATACGGCCCTTGCGCCGGAGCTTCTCCTTTTGGGCGGGCGTCAGTTGCCGCCTTCCGCCGCCCTGCGCCGCCGCGCGGCGGCGCGCGTCCTCCTCGCGAACGCGCTGCGTGTCATATCGAGCGGTATGGTACTGTCTTTCGTCGCTCATGGCAATCTCCTAAAAAAAATTCGGGCGGTCAGGCTCCTATTTCGCATCTTTCGCATAGGATAGAGCAGAAAGCGAAAAGTGAGGTGAACACCAAATGTGCTGGAACAACAATAACTGCTCCTGCCTGATCATCGTGCTGATCATCATTCTGCTGCTGTTCGGCTGCGGCTGCAACAACAACAGCGTGGCAGGCGTCAGCGACAACTGCGGCTGCTGAGCGCAGCAACCTTCTGTGAAGAGTCGGGACGCGCCGCGTCCCCTTTTCACCGCATATAGACGGGACAAGCCCTATAGAAGCTCCTTCGTCCGGCGGTAAAATCAAAGCGTCGGCTTTGAGCGCTTATAAAAGCGTTAAAACGCTTTTATAGATCTCCTCGCTGATGTCCTCGATGCTCCGCACCTCTCCGCCGCGGGAGCAGTCGACATAGCGCCAGCCGTAATCGGCCGCCAGCTCCCCGCCCGCCTCGCGGCAGGCACGGAGGTATTGCTCGTCCCGCTCGTGGATATCGGCGCCGGTGTTCGTTTCCGCTTCACGGCGCCGCATCATGCGCTCGGTCAGCTCCGTCGGCACATCCAGATAAAACACCGCCGCCGGCTCGGGAAGCCCGAGCAGCCTGTACTCAAAGTCAAAAAGCCAATCGAGAAAAGCCCTGCGTTCCGCGCGCGGCAGCTTCGACGCCTGATGCACGGCGTTGGAGGTCGTGTAGCGGTCGGCGATCAGCACGCCGCCATTCTCATAGTAGCCGCCCCAGAATTGCTTGTACGAGCAATAGCGGTCGACCGCGTAAAAGGTCGAAGCGGCGTAGGCATTCACGTCGTCGGGCCTTGCGCCCAGCGCGCCGCTGAGATACAGCTCCACCGCCGCGGCCGATTTCTCTCCATAACGCGGAAACGTCAGCGGCATGCAGTCAACGCCGTCACGGCGCAGACGTTCCAGCAGCAGCTTCGACTGCGTCGCCTTGCCGGAGCCGTCCGTTCCCTCGAATACGATCAGCTTACCCATTGTCACTTCTCCTTAGCCACATGCGCCAAAAACAGCGGCAGCTTCATCATGCGCCCGAAACGCGAGGGATTTTTCAATAATCGATAGAACCATTCAAGATTATGGTTGACATAAAACGAAGGCGCCCGCTGCGCCACGCCCGCGAATACATCGAGCGAACCGCCCAACCCGAGCATCAGTCTACAGCCCGACGCCTCACCGTATTTCGCCATAAACTTCTCCTGCTTCGGCGCGCCAAGGCAGATAAGCGCCATATCCGCGCCGCTTTCGCGGATTGCCGCGGCAGCCGCCGCGTCGTCTTTAAAATAGCCATCTTTCGTTCCCGACACAATAAGTCCATCAAAGCGCTGTCTGAGGTTTTTCGCCGCCTGCTCGGCGACGCCCGGCTTCGCGCCCAAAAAATAGACCGATTTCCCGCTATTGGCACAATATTCTATCATGCCCGTGCCAAATTCGATGCCCGGAACCCGCTCCTTGAGCGGGGTCTTCAACATTTTCGCGCCGTAGACGACGCCGATGCCGTCCGGCAGCACGAGGTCGGCGCCGTTGACCGCCGCCATCGCCTCCGCGTCCGCGCGGCATGCCTCGACGATCTCCGGATTCGGCGTCACAACATAGTGCGCGCCTTCGCTCTCCAGCAGCTCCGCGCCGCGCGCGAGCGCCTCCGCCATCGTTACGTTGTCAAAGCCGACGCCCAATACATTGATCCGCATCGCATTCCCTCTGTTTGTAGGATTTCAACTTGGTATTATACCATATCTTGTATGCGCGGTCAACTTTTGATCGGCTCTTTTTTCTTCTCCGGCAGTTGCACCAACACCACCGCGCAGAGCATCAGCGCACAGCCGAGGTACTCGCGCATCGTCAGGCGCTCGTGCAGCAACAGCGCGCCGCTGACGACCGCGAAGAACGACTCAAGGCTCAGCAGCAGCGACACGACCGTCGGATCGCCGTCCTTCTGCGCGACGATCTGGAGCGTATAGCCCAGCGCGCCCGAGATGAGGCCCGTATAGAGCAGAAACGGCAGG
>JAFTGG010000260.1 GCA_017458025.1 Oscillospiraceae bacterium
AGGCTGCGGCACGTTGCAGGGACGCAATGGGGCAACAAAAAGTACATGAACATGAAGCATCTGGAAGCGTTGGATGACGCCTCCCTTGCCGGCTGACTTCACTCACTGGGGCTGCAAACTAATTTGCGCATAACTCTTGACACTACCGCATAAAAGTGTTAAAAGGGCGTTTTTTCATGTCACAAACAAATGCACAGACCGCAACGTAGCCGCTACTGGTCAGGCGCATCGCGCTCTACGCCCGCGTCAGCACAAAGGAGCATCCTCGGCACGGTACTCCTTGAACACCATATTCTTATGTTCTTGTATTGTAAAATTTATCCTCTTCAAAAATATTTGCATAATTCTCTGTCTAAATCGTATTCACGTATATACATTTTTAGCAATACAGAATGCTTAATTCCGACAAGCTGATTGTAAAAATTTAATCCTACTCTTCTTTTTATAATAGCATCCCGCACCTTATTTTTTACTCTCAGTGCAAGATCGGCTGGCTCATCCCACGTCGAAATAAAGCCATTTTGCTGAATCACTAAATCATCTGGTACATCGCCTATCCTCCTTGCCAATACGTACAGCGATGTTATACCGCGTGTCGCAGTTTCCAAACTCCGCCCCGTTTTTGTGAAATCAGAAATACCATAGTATTTTATTCGATGTATTGCGCCGGTCTTTCTCTCGCAAACCTCTGTCATATCTAAAACTTCAAATCCATTCCGACTAGTCAGAGTGCAGAAAAACAATTCCGGAGAAAATTGATAAAATCCGTGCCCAAACCTGTTGTTGGCCGCAGTTTCGAGCATCAAAAAGCCACCAGGGCGCACCATATTCATCGCATTGTGAAGAGCCTGCGGATAATTAAAAAGATGCTCTAACGTCCCTCCATCAAAAACCGCCCCATATTTCCCCATGTATTCAGCTGAGATCGGTTTGTTCATGTCATGCAAAACAGTTGCATTCTCATAACTTGAAATGTCAAATGAATCAACATATATCTCTCGCCCCGCCAAAACATTCCAAAACTTTTCTGAATATCCATCTTCTTGTTGGATATCATTCACATTTAAATAACGTGAAAGTAATTTTACCTGCCCCTCAATCAGTAATTTTTGCCTCCCTAACATTGCGATACTTGAATAGTCCACTCCATATTTCTTCTTCATTAGTAACAGCCACTTTATATCATTAGCGCCTATGCTCATTTAAAAGACCCCCTTGTCATTATGTAGCAACGCTCAAATTCACATTTAACAATGAATATACATCATATTCTGCTCCGCAGAATATGATAGCGAGGTACCTCGCTATCGATTTTTATTTGAGCCAGCGCTATTAGGCACTGTTAAATAGCGCTGGCTTGTCGTGCCAAAGGTCCCATCGTAAAAGCGGTAGAAATACGGTTCGGCAAAAATCGCCGCACCGTATTTCTATCCAAAAAGTTCGGTTTTCTCAGCTATTCGCCAAGATTTCCCGGTCTTTCGCCCGTCTTTCTTCCACGGCGTCCTTCAAGACCATGTCCTTGACCTTCATCAAGCGAATCGTGTTGGCGCGCTCGTTCTCCTCGAGCTTCATGGTGATATACTTGATGTTCTCCTGCATCTCGGGGATCTTGACGTACTCCAGCGCGTTGACGCGGCGGCGGGTCTTTTCGATCTCCTCCGCCATCAACTGCGCCGACTTCTCGATCTGCGCGAGCTTGAGCATCTTGCGGAACACATGGCCGAGCGCGTCCACCGCCGCGTCCAGCTCGCCGCTCGTCGCGGCGAAGCCGTAGGGATAGATGTCCGCGTCGGACTTCGTCTTGGTCTGAAAATCATAGATGGGCACGTTGACCGACATGACGTTCTGGAACGTCATCGTCAGCTCCACGCTCTGCTTCGGGTACACGAGCGCCTGCTCCAGCGCCTGCGAGCTCATCAGAGCCGAGGCCACCGTAAAGGAGCCATGCACCTTCATCAAATCGTCCTCGACCTCCGCGCGGAGCGTGCGCACCTCGCGGACGGTCTCAAGGAACTGCTTCATCAGCTCGTCCCGCTTGTCCTTGAGCAGCTTATGCCCGCGCTGGGCGGTGCGCAGCTTGCCCTTGAGGCGGGTCAATTCCATTCTGGTAGGGTTTACCGCTTCACCCGGCATTGCTCACCCTCCCTTCTTTAAGCCTTGTCCTTCGGCCAATACTTCTCGATATACTCCGGCTTGATGCGCTTGAGCTCCGCCTTCGGCAGGATGCTCAACAGCTCCCAGCCGAGATCCAGCGTCTCCTCGATCGTACGGTTCTGATCGTAGCCTTGGTTGACATAACGGCGCTCAAACTCGTCGGCGAACTTTGCGTACTGCAAATCGACCGGCGTCAGCGCCGCCTCGCCGAGAATGGACATGAGCTCCTTGTTCTCCTTGCCGGTGGAGTACGCGGCAAAGAGCTGGTTCATGGTGTTGGCGTGATCCTCGCGGGTCTTGCCCTCGCCGACGCCCTTGTCCTTCAGACGGCTCAGGGACGGCATGACGTCCACGGGCGGCTCGATGCCCTGACGGTACAGCGCGCGGGAGAGAATGATCTGACCCTCGGTGATGTAGCCGGTCAGGTCGGGGATCGGGTGGGTCTTGTCGTCTTCCGGCATGGTCAGGATCGGGATCAGCGTGATCGAGCCGGGCTTGCCGAGCTGGCGGCCCGCGCGCTCATAGAGCGTGGCGAGGTCGGTGTAGAGGTAGCCGGGGAAGCCGCGGCGGCCGGGGACTTCCTTCTTCGCCGCCGAGACCTCGCGGAGCGCCTCCGCGTAGTTCGTGATATCGGTCATGATGACCAGAACGTGCATATCCTTCTCGAACGCCAGATACTCCGCGGCGGTCAGCGCCATACGCGGCGTGGAGATACGCTCGACGGCGGGGTCGTTCGCGAGGTTCGAGAACAGCACCGTGCGGTCGATGGAACCGGTACGGCGGAACTCGCTGACGAAGAACTCGGACTCCTCGAACGTGATGCCGATGGCGGCGAACACGACCGCGAAGTTGGACGCCGCGTCGCCGAGCACCTTCGCCTGACGCGCGATCTGCGCGGCGAGGTTCGCGTGCGGCAGGCCGGAGCCGGAGAAAATCGGCAGCTTCTGGCCGCGGACGAGGGTGTTCAGGCCGTCGATCGTGGAGACGCCGGTCTGGATGAACTCGTTCGGGTAGTCGCGCGCCGCGGGGTTCATCGGCAGGCCGTTGATGTCGCGGTACTCCTCGGGCAAAATCTCGGGGCCGCCGTCGATGGGCTGACCCATGCCGTTGAAGACGCGGCCGAGCATGTCGCCGGACACGCCGAGCTGCAGCGGGTGGCCGAGGAAGCGCACCTTCGCGTCGGCGAGGTTGATGCCGGCGGCGGATTCGAAGAGCTGGACGACAGCGGTGTCGCCGTTGACCTCGAGCACCTTGCCGCGACGGATCGAACCGTCGTGCAGCTCGATCTCGACCAGCTCGTCATAGGTGACGCCCTCGACCATACGGACCATCATCAGAGGGCTTACGATCTCCTCTACGGTTTTATATTCACGGATCATCAGTCCTCACCTCCCTGTGCGGCGATCTCCTCGATCTCCTTTGCCATCGCGATGCGCATTCTGTCGTACGCGTCGGCATATTCGTCGGCCGGCACGCTCTTGGCGCGGCCGATGGTCTCGCGCGACGGGATCGCGAACAGCTTTGTAACGCTCGCGCCCCTGTCGATTGCCTCGCGGCAGCGGCGGTCGTATTCGAGAATGATGTCGAGCAGCTTGCCCTGACGGTCATAGCTCGAATAGCCGTCGATATCGGTGAACGCGTTCTGCTGCAAATAGTCCTCGCGGATCATACGCGCGACTTCCAACGTCAACTGGTCGCCCGGGGACAGCGCGTCCTTACCGACCAGCTGGACGATCTCGTTGAGGCTCGCCTCGTTCTGCAGAATGGACATCGCCTGCGTGCGGTTGCGCATAAAGCTCTCGCCCAGATTCTCGTCAAACCACGGCTTGAGGGAATCGAGGTACAGCGAGTAGGAATTGAGCCAATTGATGGCTGGGAAGTGGCGGCGATAGGCGAGCGACGAATCCAGCGCCCAGAACACCTTGACGATACGCATTGTCGCCTGCGAGACCGGCTCGGAGAGGTCGCCGCCCGGAGGCGAGACCGCGCCGACGGCGGTCAGGCTGCCGCGGCGCTCGTCGGAGCCGATGCACTCGACGCTGCCCGCGCGCTCATAGAACTGCGCGAGACGGGACGCGAGGTACGCGGGGTAGCCTTCTTCGCCTGGCATCTCCTCGAGACGGCCGGACATCTCGCGCAGGGCCTCCGCCCAGCGGGAGGTGGAGTCCGCGATGACCGCCACGTCGTAGCCCATGTCGCGGAAATACTCCGCGATGGTGATGCCGGTGTAGACCGACGCCTCGCGCGCCGCGACCGGCATATCGGAGGTGTTGGCGATCAGCACCGTGCGCTTCATCAGGCTCTCGCCCGTGCGCGGGTCCTTCAGCTCGGGGAACTCGCGCAGAACGTCGGTCATCTCGTTGCCGCGCTCGCCGCAGCCGATGTAGATGACGATGTCCACGTCCGACCACTTCGCCAGCTGATGCTGCACGACCGTCTTGCCCGAGCCGAACGGGCCGGGGACCGCCGCCGTGCCGCCCTTGGCGATGGGGAACAGCGTGTCGATGATACGCTGGCCGGAGCTCAGCGGCTTGACCGGCGGATACTTCTTCTGATACGGGCGGCCGATACGGACGGGCCAGCGCTGGAGCATCTGCAGGGGCACCTCTTTGCCGTCGTCGGTCTTGAGGGTGCCGAAGCGCTCCGTCACGTTAAAGCTGCCGCTCTTGATATCGGTGATCGTGCCGCTCAGGTTGGGCGGCACCATAATCTTGTGGAGCACGACCGGCGTCTCCGGCACGGTGCCGAGGATATCGCCGCCGACGACCTTGTCGCCGACCTTGGCGGTCGCGGTGAACTCCCACTTCTTCTCGTGGTCGACGGCGGGAACCTCCACGCCGCGCGTGATGTTCGCGCCGACCTTCTCGACGATCTTCTCCAGCGGGCGCTGGATACCGTCGTAAATGCCCTCGATCATGCCGGGCGCAAGCTCCACGCTCATCGGCGCGCCGGTCGTCTCGACCTCCGCGCCCGGGCCGAGGCCCGAGGTCTCCTCATAGACCTGAATGGAGGCGGTGTCGCCCTTCATGGTCAGGATCTCGCCGATCAAACGCTGGGGACCGACGCGCACGACGTCGGACATATTCGCGTCGGCGAGGCCCGTCGCGACCACCAGCGGTCCGGATACTTTAACAATCTTTCCTGCCAAAGGTAAATCCCTTCTTTCTTTTCTTCGGTTCAAAACCGCTCCGCTGGGTTTTGAACCGAGATGGATTCACTCCGCTTCCCGCACGCCTGCGGCGCACGGGCGCTTCGTGCAAAGTGCTTTTTTCAACGCACATGTCGTTGAAAAAAGCGATCGTCTTCATTCGCGCCTGCGGGCGCGAATATCACAGGATATCGGCGCCGACCGCCCTTTCGATGGCGCGCTGAATGTTGTCCCTGCCAATGCCGAGCGAGCCCTCGCGCCCCGGGATCAGAATGATCGCCGGACGCAGCTCGTCCTTGTACTTGTCCAGCACGTCGGGCATGGCTTTCGCCAGCGTTTCGGTGAGGTAGATGACCGCGCAGTCGCTCTTGGCGAGACGCTTGATCTCCTCGCGCGCGTTCTCCGGCGTCGAGGCGGGACAGGTCTCAAGCCCCAGCGCGCGGAAGCCCATCACGGACTCCCAATCGCCGACGACGGCGATACCGTAGGTATTGGCCATAGTCTCTCGCCTCCCTTACATATAACCGGCGCGCAGGCGGGAGCGAATGACGTCCGCCGGAACGCCCGCCATGCGGCCCATGAGAATAATGCGGAGATTCATATACTCCGTTTCCAGCGCCGCGAGGTACGCCAGCACCGGCTCCTCGCCGAACGGAATGAGCTTTGCTTCGCCGAGGTACGCGCCCAGCGCGTCGTCGCAAAGCTTCTCAAACTCAGTCAGCAAGCCGCCGCCGAGCGTTTTCGCGCCCGCTTCCGCCGCTTCACAGAGCCGCGTCGGCGCGTAGAGCTCAACGAGCCCGCTGCCGCCGCCCGCGCTCACGCGCAGCAGCTCCTCCGACGCGACGGCGCCGCCATCAAACAGCACGCCGCGCAGGAAGTCCGCGTTCTTGCCCATGCGCAGCGTGCGCACGAGCGTCCGCAGATTCGCCGCGTCGATGTGCAGCCGGACGTATCCCACGAGGAAATCGCTTCCCGTGCTCTCCGCCGTCTCCAGCAGGTCGCGGAAGTACCACTTGTCGACCGCGACGTCGCTCAACTGCGGGTCGCGCGTCGCGGCGAGGATATCGTAGCCCTCGCGCGCCGCCTCGTCGATGTGGCCGGGCAGGTTGCTGCCGTCGCGCTCCTTGTGGGCGAGGAACATCTCCTCGACGCTCACGCGGCCGAGGTCGGCCAGCATCTCGCCGGGACTCACGTCCATCGCCTCCGCTTTCAGCAGAGCCTTGACGTTGTGGTAATCGTATTTGATTTTAAACACGTCGAGGTCTCCGGCGTTCGGAATACTGCCGCCGAGCTCCTCGATCGCCTCCGCCCTGACCGCCGTCAGATCTGCGTCCAGCGCCTCCGGATGCTTCGGTTCGAGTTCGCCGTAGCCGAACGACTGCAGGAGCTTGACCTCCTCGTCGTACGTCTTCGCGGAGATCAGCTGTTCATATTGCTCCGCCGTCAGCAGCTGCGTCTCCAACGCGCGCACGCGCGCCGAGACCGCCAGATAATCGGTGTCTTTGATTTTTTTACTCAAAGCGCTTCCTCCTTTATTACGAAAGCACCGCTTTCATAATAAAATTCTTTATGCCATGCCGCTCGTCCCCTTCGGGGGCAACCGCGAAATATGGCCGGTAAACGTCCATGCGGATCAGCGTCCGCCCATGTCACGCCGCCCGCGGCGCGGACGTTTACTTTTGGAAAGCCGCTCATGCGGAAAACAGGACCTTCGCGACCTCGCCCGCCGTTTCCGCCTTTTGCAGGCGCACCAGCGTTTCAAACGCGCAGTTGACCTCCACGTTCCTATCGCGCAGGATAAAGCCTCCGCGGATCGGCGCGGCGTCGCCCGAGAGCGTCAGCTTCTTGCCGGACGCGGCGTTCGCCGCCTCGACCGCTTTCGCGCCGTCCGCCTTGTCGGCGGCGGAGAAGACGACCTCCTCCGTGCCGGTGGACGACGCGCGCGCCATCAGGTCGGCGAGCAGCTTGACCTTCTCGTCGCCGCTGAGGGCGCAGAGCTTGTCGAGCGCGAGGTCGTACGCCGCCTCGACCATCTCCTGCTTCGCCGCGAGGATGGTCTTGCGCGCGTCCATTTCCGCCGCGCTTTTGAGCCGCTCCTCACGCTCCTCGGCGGCCTTCGCGTTCCGCGTGTTCAGCTCGCGCGTCTCCGCGTCGATCTTCGCGCGCCAGGAGTCGACGATGCGGCTCGCCTCCGCCTTGCCGGCGTCGAGGATCGCGTCGATCTCTTGCCGCGCTTCCGCTTCGATGCGGCTCGTGATCCGTTCGAGTCCGTTCATTGCAGACCCTCCCTTTCTCACACCATAAAGAGCAGCATCAGCATCGACGCGAGCAGCGAAAGAATGGCATAGAACTCAACGATACCGCAGAGGATCAGGCCCTTGGACCAGTCGTCGGGCTTCTTCGCGAGGATGTTGATGGAACCCGCCGCGACGCGGCCCTGCGCGATGGCGGAAAGCAGGCCGCCGAGCGCCATTGGCAGGCAGGCGGCGAGATACTTCATGCCGTCGGCCGCCGTCGCGGGCACGGCGCCGCCGAGGATACCGATGCGGGTGAGGCAGACGAAGAACACGACCAGGCCGTACAGGCCCTGCGTGCCGGGCAGCAGTTGAAGCACCATGACCTTACCGGACTAGCTCGCGTCCTGGCTCAGCAGGCCCGTACCGGCTTCGCCGGCGATGCCGGTACCCTTGGCCGAACCGACGCAGGAAAGGCCAACCGCGAGGCCGGCGCCAAACAGCGCGAGTGCCATGCCGCCAATTTGTTCAAAGAATCCCATGATTGTTTCCTCCTAAAAATGTATTTCAGTTTTCTACAATATCAACGTATTTTGTCTGGATGCCGAGGGGCTTGAACGGCTTGCCGCCGTCCTCGTAGAACCGGTTGAAGAACTCAAGGCACTGCAAGCGCATGTCGTGCACATAGCAGCCCAGGAGGTTCAGCGCGAAGTTCAGCGCGTTGCCCAGCATCGAGATGATGAAAAACGCCACCACGTTGTTCGTGATCGAGCCGATGGTGTTAAAGACCTGCGCGATGACCGCGCCGGCGAGCATCAGCGCCATCAGGCGGGAGTACGAGAGAATGTCGCTGAAGTAGCCCGTGATGTTGCTGTAGAGCGAGCCGAAGATGCCCATCAGCTTGCCGACGACGCCCTTCTTGCCGTAGCCCTGCGTCAGCACCAGCAGCGCGAGAATGATCCAGACAAAGAGCATATTCTTCGTCAGCACCGCCGCCGCGCCGAGCGCAAACACCAGATACCACGCGCCCTCGTTGCACAGCGCGTCCATCGCCTGTCCGCGCTTGACCTTCATGCTCACGCTCACGCCCATGCCGAAGAAGATATGGATCACGCCGAGCACCAGCGAGCCGACCAACGCCGTCACCGCGTCGTCCAGCGGATTAAAGAGCGCCGGCATCGTAAACGTGCTCGCGGGATTGATGAGCTTCAAAAGCTGCGGGATAAAGTCGCCGAAGAAGCCGCCCGTCAGCGCGCCCATAATAAACGTGCTCACGCCGCAGTAACCCATCAGCGGCATCATGTTCCGCATCGTGGGGCCGTTCGGCCTCGACTTCTTGATGACGACGAGCGACAGGAGCATCATCACGAGCCCGTAGCCCATATCCGCCATCATAATGCCGTAGAACAAGATGAAGAAGAACGACATCAGCGGGTTCGGGTCCACGCCCGTATAGGCGGGCAGCGAGTACATGTCCGTCACCATATTGAGCGGGCGGCTGAACCAATTGTTCTTGAGCGCAACCGGCACGTCGGGGATCTCCTCCTCCGTGGGGTCGCTCGCCTCCCACGCGCAGCCGCACTCGTCGAGCAGCTTGCCGACTTCCCCGATCCTCTCCGCCGGCGCCCAACCCTCAAAAAAGAGGATCGTGCCGTCGGTCAGGAGCGATTCGACGTTCTCCTCGCGCAGCGCCTCGGTGGTAAGCCGGTCCGCGTAGAGCCGGAGCGCGTCGCGGTCGCCCTCGCAGTGCTCCAGCGCCTCGACCGTGTCCTTTTGCTGGACGCGGTTCTTTGCGATCAGCTCGTCTTCGTGCGCGATGTTCTCCTTCGCCGTTCCGTGCGGAATGGTGAAGGCCGTCACGCTGAAACCGAAGCCGCGCAGAAGCTCCTGCACCTTCTCCTCCTCCGTACGGAGGCAGAGCAGATATGTATAGCGTTGTTGTTTGTCCGCGCTGATCTCATACAGCTCGGCCGCGGCCTCCGCCGCGCTCAGCGCCGCGCGCACCGCGTCCAGATCGACGCCCGCGGGGCAGACCTCCAGGCGTCCGACCGTATGCGCGGTGCCGTGGTAGTCCAGCGGCACGTCCAGCGGCTCCCACGGCTCAAGGCTCGCGCGCAGCGCCAGCATGCGGTTCTCGTCCGCCTGCAGCTGCGAGAGGAACTTGAGCGTGTCGTTGATCTCGCGGCTCGCCGCGCCCGCCTTTTCGGCGGCCTCGTTGTCGAGGAACGCCTCCTCCGTCACGCCGGGGCGCAGGTGCAGCGCTTTCTCCTTCGTCTTGCCGTAGCGTCCGATGGCGTCGAGCGCGGTATGCACCTCGGTCAGCTCCAGCTTCCGCTGGGTCAGCGCCGACCCCTGCCGGTGCAGCAGCGCCGACCATTCGGGGTCCGCCAGCTTATCCGCCGGCTCGCTGATCTCCATACAGCCGAGGTGGAGCAACCCGTCCATCAGCCGTTTGCGTTCGCCGGTCATGGCAATGACGCGGAGCTTTTTCATTTTTACGATCATTTCAGCTCTTCACGACCCTTCCGACGATGAGTTCCGCCGCCTTGTCAAGGCGGCCCTTTGCCGCGCGGCGCAGCGCGTCGCTTTCGCCCTCGGCGCGTTTCGCGATCTCCGCCGCG
>JAFTGG010000261.1 GCA_017458025.1 Oscillospiraceae bacterium
GCAAGGTTTTTTCATTTACCCCTCAAAGTCGGGCAGCCGTCCGATATGCCCCGTCTCAAAAAAGATGTCCCTGTTCCGCAGTACCACGACCGCCGCCGCGGCAAAGACCGCCACGGTCTCCACGCACTTCGTCTCCGGCGTCATGGCGACGCGCTCCTGCATGAAGTTGACGAACAGGTGAAAAATGATGTTTGCGAGCATACTGCGGTTATTCTTGAGATATACCCACGTCGTCAGGAATCCGAGCGGCATTCCCGAGACGAAGAAGTTGACGGCGTAGAGCAGGCCCAGCTCGCGCAGGCCGTATTGGTAGGTGCCCGGCACCCACAGCAGCGGCAGATGCCACAGCGGCCAGACCACGCCGAAGATCAGCGACTCCTTCCACCATGTGCAGTATTGCGCGATGGAATCCTCGCCGTAGCCGCGCCAGCCCAGCTCCTCGATGCTCGACGCCAGCAGGATCGTCAGCAGCGCCGATGACACGCCCGCGCCGGAGAACGAGAAGTCGTCCGTAAAGGCGAATTGGTCGAGCGACTGCCCAAACAGCGTCGAGAGCAGGATAGACGCCGCGACGACGGCGGCAAACACGCAGACGGCAAGCAAAATGCTTTTCGGGCGCAGGCGGTAAAAGCCGACCAGCTTCTTCCTAAAATCCGCCTTGAGCGCGTCGCTCCCCGAGCGGAACACCGTGAGGACAGCGACCGTCGCGGGCGCGAGCAGCCCCAACAGCATAAAGACGGTGCAGACGATCCCGTCGCCCGACAGAATCGCCAGCAGCCAGAAAAGCCACGTCGCGGCGTAAACGGTCAGATAAAAGCGCAAGGGTCTATAGACATACTTCATCTCACAGTCGCTCCTTTGCGCGACCATTGTATCACAAGGTTCCGGCAGGCGCAACCGGCCTACAGCGCCTTTTCCAGCAGCCGGCGCAGCCAATCCGCATGGCGGTATTCGTCCGTTGACAAATCTCCGAACAATCTTTTCAGGCAGAAGTCCGTCGTCTCCTCCGCCGCGCGCTGGAAATTGAATCCATCGCAGACCTCCGCGTGGTAGCGCTCGCGAAGCGTCGCGCAGTAATCCTTCACGCGCTGCGGCGCGAAGCAGACCGATACGCGGTAGCACTCGCCCGCGATAAGATAATTTGCCGCCTGCAGCCGCCGCGCATGTCCCGCCTCCGACTCCGCGATTTTTCTGAAAACGCGCCGCGCCTCGGCGTTGGATACGCAGCGGGCAAGCATACGGTAGATGCGCGCGTCCGCGATCTCCTCGCGCAAAAAGCCCTGCAGCACCTCCAGCTCGCTTTGCGCCGCCTCGCCCATACAGCACGGATCGCCCGCCGCGGCGGGCAGCGTCACAAGCGTACTGTCCGAAGCGTGCGCCGCCTGCTCTGCGCGCACCTCGGGATAGGGGTTCAGCTCCGGCGACACCCGCTGCCAGATCTTATCATACGCGCGATAGTCCTCTTGCAT
This sequence comes from Oscillospiraceae bacterium, assembly GCA_017458025.1. Lineage (GTDB taxonomy): Bacteria > Bacillota > Clostridia > Oscillospirales > Oscillospiraceae > Hominicoprocola. The sequence continues at coordinate 1,470 of JAFTGG010000261.1, forward strand.
AGAACGCCTCCCAATGCCCAAAATCCCTACATTCTATGCGCGGGGGAACGCGGATTTTCCGCGTCCCCCCCGTTGTTTTCCCTATTCGTTCTTCGCTTCTTCGATCTTCGCTTCCGTATCCTCACGGATCGCCTGCCGCAGCGCGGTCAGATACGGCGAAAACTCGACCTTGTCACACGCGTAGGTCAGATTCAGGTCGTACTCATGGTCCTCCCACGTTTCGAGGTCGGACTCGTTGTGCTGAATGACCGCCTCAAGGCTGTCCATCGCCTTGTAGATTTTCGCCTCCAAGGTCTTGCGCTCCGCCATCTCCTCATATAGCGCCCGCATCTCCGCGCGGTACGGCTCCGGCAGCGTATCGACCCACGCGTACAGCAGACGTTCCTCCGTGTCCTCGTCCGCCTGCGTCTTGCGAAATACCGGGATATCGCCGGTGAAGCACTCGCCGAGGTCGTGGATCAGGCACATGCGAATGACCTTGTCCATATCCGCCTCGGGAAACTCGTCCTTCACGAAGTACGCCATCAGCGCGATGCGCCAGCTATGCTCCGCGACGCTCTCGCGCCGGCCGCCGGAGGTGTAGCAATGCCGCGTCGCGTCCTTCAGCCGCTCCGCGACGTGCAGCGCGTCCAGCAGTGCCCGGGGCTCCATGTCACATGCCCTCCAGGATATACCGTGCGGCGTATACGCCGCTGGCGCTGGCGTGGGACAGCGAGTGCGTCACGCCGCTGCCGTCGCCGATGACGAACAGGCCCGGGTGACGGGTCTGGAGGTGTTCGTCGAGCGCGACCTCCATGTTGTAGAACTTGACCTCCACGCCGTAGAGCAGCGTGTCGTCGTTCGCCGTACCCGGCGCGATCTTGTCGAGCGCGTAGATCATCTCGATGATGCCGTCCAGAATACGCTTCGGCATGACGAGGCTCAAGTCGCCCGGCGTCGCCTTAAGCGTCGGCGTGATGAAGGACTTCGACACGCGCCGCGGCGTGCTGCGGCTGCCGCGGATCAGATCGCCGAACTGCTGCACGATGACGCCGCCGCCCAGCATATTGCTCAGCCGCGCGATACTCTCGCCATAGCCGTTGCTGTCCTTGAACGGCTCGGTAAAGTGCTTCGATACCAACAGCGCGAAGTTCGTGTTCTCGGTCTGCTTCGCGGGGTCCTCGAAGCTGTGGCCGTTGACGGTCACGATGCCGTTGGTGTTCTCGTTGACCACCGCGCCGCGCGGGTTCATGCAGAACGTGCGCACGAGATCCTGATACTTCGTCGTCTTGTAGACGATCTTGCTCTCGTAGACCTCGTCGGTAATGTGGCGGAACACCTCCGCGGGCAGCTCGACGCGGACGCCGAGGTCGACGCGGTTGGAGCGCGTTTCGATGCCGAGGTCGGCGCAGACCGTCTCCATCCACTTGCTGCCGCTGCGGCCGACAGAGATGATACAGTACGGCGCGGCATACTCCTCGCCGCTCTCGGTCACGACCGTAAAGCCGCCCTCGCTCTTTTTGACGGACGCGATCGGCGTATGGAAAAAGAACTCGACCTTGTCCTTGAGCTCGGCATAGAGGCTCGTCAGCACCTCGAAATTGATGTCCGTGCCAAGATGTCGCACCGACGCGTCAAGCAGGTGCAGGTTATTTTGCAGACACAGCGTTTTGAGCGAGCTGCTGGCGGTGGTGTAGAGCTTCGTCTTGCTGCCGCCGTGGGACGCGTTGTTCTCGTCGACGTAGCGCATGAGATCCAGCGCCAGATCCTTGCCGATATACTCGTACAGCGTGCCGCCAAAGGCGTTCGTGATGTTGTACTTGCCGTCGGAGAACGCGCCCGCGCCGCCAAAGCCGTTCATGATCGCACAGGTCGGGCAGTGGACGCAGCCCGTGATCTTCTTGCCGTCGATGGGGCACTTGCGCGAGTTCAGCTCGCCGCCGCGCTCGAAGACCGCGATTTTCAGATCGGGCCGCTTTTGGCAGAACTCATAAGCCGAGAAGATACCGCCGGGGCCGGCGCCGATCAAAATGACGTCGTAGTGTTTCATGGTCTTTCAACCTCTCTATCTGCAATTTGATTGCATACAATGTGATGATAGCACAAGACTTGGTATAAGGCAACACAAAAAAGAAGAACACCTTGCGGTGTTCTTCTCACGCATTGTTCAATCTTGAAACGCGCTTTTCGGCGTCTTGAAGCCGCCATAGTCGACGGCCATGCCTCGCTGATACTTGATTGTCAGATACATATCCCGCTCGCCGTCGTTGAGCTTGTAGTAGCAGAAGCCGTCCTCGTCGAATTTGTCCGTCAGCTCGATCTTCTGATCTTCATAATAGAGCCATACGGCGCCGTCGTCCGCAAAGTCCACTTCGGGTCTGGCACTGTCAATGTCCTCCAGCAGCTCTTCCTCCGTCAACGGGCGTTCGTGTCCATGGTGAAGCGCAACGCCCCCGCCCTGACTTTCGTGTTCTACACCGCTTTCATCCGTATAGGTCAGTGTATATTCGCCGTTCCCTGTCGCCGTGAACACAGCGTCCGTCTGCTCGCCGTGCAGCCAGATCTGAACCGTACGTTGGATGCCGCCCACATCCGCGGCGTAAGCGCCGCTTGCCAGCGCCAGCACCATGACCGCCGCGGCGCACACCGCGGCGAGCTTCTTCCAATAAACTTGATGCGTCTTCTTCATTGCTTTGACCTCCCTGATATCGTCTTCGGAGGCATGAAGCGCTGAAAACGTCCGTTGGTATCTCTCCTTATTCGTCATCGTCCCATTCCTCCTTCAACATGTTTTTCAGGAGCTTTCTTCCTCTGTTCAGCCGACTTTTGACCGTTCCCTCGCGAAGCCGCAGAATCTCTGCGATCTCACCCACCGCGTACTCCTCGTAATAAAAAAGGTGGATCACGACGCGGTATTTATCCGGCAGGCGCATCACCGCCTCGAACAGGCGGCTGTCCTCCGGCTCCTCGAACGGCAGCTCGTCCATGTACTCCTCCCATGCGACTTTGTTTCGCCGCCAGAAAGAGCCTGCGATGTCCTTTGCCCGGTTGACAACGACCCGAAGCAGCCACGCACGGATATGCTCCTCGCTCTCATAGTCCATGCCGAGCGAATCATATTTAATGAACGTATCCTGCACCGCGTCGTCCGCGTCCATCCGGTTGCGGCACACGCTGAATGCCGCCGAAAAGGCACGGTCGCCGTATTTTTGGAACGCCTCGTCCACTGACAGTCTCATACCTTGCTCCCTTGTTTTCTTTGAAGGTCCCTTCGCATATCATACGATTCGGAAAGCAAAAAGGTTGCATAAGCAGAAAAAAGAACGCCGATTGGCGTTCTTTTTCTGTGTTGGCGTTACCTATCTTCCCGGACCGTCTCCAGTCAAGTATTGTCGGCAGAAGCGAGCTTAACTTCCGTGTTCGGAATGGGAACGGGTGGACCCTCGCCCTAATCAACACCAACTTTGCCAGAGCGTTTGCTCCGACAATTTTGTTTTCGGGGTGTTCATACCCTGAAAACCGAACAAAGAGAGAAGCGGAGAAGTAAGGCTCATTGCCTGCATACATTGTAGGTCAAGCCCTCGGGCTATTAGTACCGGTCAGCTCCATACATTACTGCACTTCCACCTCCGGCCTATCAAACA
>JAFTGG010000033.1 GCA_017458025.1 Oscillospiraceae bacterium
AGCATGCGGATAAGATCAAGTTTTATATTGGCGACGTGCGCGATCCGCGGTCGCTGACCGGCGCGTTTCGCGGTGTGGATTATGTGTTTCATGCCGCGGCGCTCAAGCAGGTGCCGTCCTGCGAGTTCTATCCGATGGAGGCGGTCAAGACCAATGTCGAGGGCTCGAACAATGTGATCGACGCCTGCATCGAAGCGGGCGTCAAGCGCGCGATCTTCCTTTCGACCGACAAGGCGGCGTATCCGATCAACGCTATGGGCATGATCAAGGCGCTGATGGAGAAAAACGTGATCGCGCGTTCGCGGCAGATGCTCTCCGGCGATCCGGTGCTCTGCCTGACCCGTTACGGCAACGTGATGGCGTCCCGCGGCAGCGTGATCCCATTGTTCTGCGAGCAGCTTGCGGACGGCAAGGCGCTGACGGTGACGAATCCCGAAATGACGCGCTTTATGATGACGCTGAATGACGCGGTCGATCTCGTGCTGTACGCCTTTGAGCATGGCGAACAGGGCGACCTGTTTGTGCAGAAGGCGCCCGCCGCGACCATTGAGACATTGGCGAAAGCGGTGCTGGAGCTCAAGGGCGGCGACGCGGGCTACACCCGTATCGGCACGCGCCACGGTGAAAAGCTGTATGAAACGCTCGTCACGGCGGAGGAGATGCTGCGCGCGGAGGATCTGGGCGAGTTTTACCGCATCCACGCGGATAACCGAGACCTAAACTACGACAACTATTTCAGCAAGGGCAATCAGAGGCTCGCGGACGCGGAGTCCTACACCTCGCATAACACGGAGCGGCTGGACGTCGAAGGAATGAAGCGGCTTTTGCTGAAGCTCAAGCTGTTTGGCGGTAAATATTGACGATGAAGATTTTGGTGACGGGCGCCTACGGTTTTATCGGGCAAAATCTCTGCGCGGCGTTGGAGGAGATCGCCAAGGGGCATGACCGCCGCGCCGACCACGCGCTCCCGAGCGCGCCGGAGCTGCTGCGCTTTGGGCGCGGCGATACGGCGGAGACGCTGGACGAATACTGCGCGGAATGCGATTTTGTATTCCATCTCGCGGGGGTGAACCGCCCCGAGACGGAGGAAGAGTTCGCGGCGGGAAACCGCGACCTGACGGCGCGGCTGCTGCGTATGCTGGAAGCGAACGACAATCGCTGTCCGGTGCTGCTGACGAGCTCCGCGCAGGCGGCGAGCGGAAACGCCTACGGTGAAAGCAAACGCGCGGCGGAGGAGCTGGTGTTTGGGCACGCGGAGAAGGCGGGCGCGGCGGCGTATGTCTACCGCCTGCCAAATGTGTTCGGCAAGTGGTGCCGGCCCAATTACAACAGCGCTGTCGCAACGTTCTGCCACAATACGGCAAACGGCTTGCCGATTCAGGTGAACGACCCGACGCACCAAATGCGCATGGTTTATATTGACGACGTGATCGAGGAGTTCCTTCAGGCGCTGCGTGGGAACGCGAACCGTACCGAAGACGGGTACTGCGCCGTGGCCGTCCGCTATGAGACGACGCTGGGGCATATTGCGGAGACGATCCTGTCTTTTCCCGCCATGCGGGAGCGGCTGGAGGTGCCAGATCTCTCCGACGCGCTGACCAAGAAGCTGTATTCGACCTATCTGAGCTATCTGCCCACGGAACGCTTTGCGCGTGACGCGGAAATGAAGTCGGACGCGCGGGGCAGCTTTACGGAGCTGCTGCATCTCGGGAATAAGGGGCAGATGAGCGTCAATATCTCCAAGCCCGGCGCGACCAAGGGCGAGCATTGGCATCATACGAAAAACGAGAAGTTTGTCGTCGTACATGGCGAGGCGCTGATCCGCGAGCGGCGCGTGGGCGCGCGGCCGGACGGGACGCCGTGGCCGGTGCACGAGTTCCGCGTCAGCGGGGAGCGGATACAGATCGTGGAGATGATCCCCGGCTATACCCACAGCATCGTGAACCTGAGCGGCACGGACGAGCTTGTGACGCTCATGTGGGCGAACGAGACGCTGGATCCCGACAAGCCCGATACATTCCGCCAAGAGGTTTAGAAATGAAGCTGGATTATTCCGACGTCTCTTTTCAAAATAACGGCAGGCTGAAGCTGCTTATCATCGTGGGCACGCGGCCGGAAATCATCCGGCTGAGCGAGGTTATCAAAAAATGCCGCCGGTATTTCGATTGTATTCTGGCGCATACGGGGCAGAACTACGACTACAGCCTCAACGGTGTGTTTTTCCGCGACCTCGGCCTTGCAGACCCGGAGGTCTACATGGACGCCGTGGGGGATGACCTCGGCGCGACCATCGGCAACATCGTCAACTGCTCGTATAAGCTGATGCGGCAAACCGGGCCGGATGCGCTGCTTATTCTCGGCGACACCAACTCCTGCCTGTCGGCAATCGCGGCGAAACGCCTGCATATCCCCATTTTCCACATGGAGGCGGGCAACCGCTGCAAGGACGAATGTCTGCCGGAGGAGACGAACCGGCGTCTCGTGGACATCATCTCGGATGTCAATATGCCGTATTCCGAGCATGCGCGGCGCTATCTCGCCGAGTGCGGGCTGCCGAAGGAGCGCACGTTTGTCACAGGGTCGCCGATGGCGGAGGTGCTGCGGGCGAACCTCGCGAGTATCGAGGCAAGCGATATTCACGCGCGGCTGGGACTTGAGAAAGGAAAGTATATCCTGCTCTCCGCCCACAGGGAGGAGAATATCGACACGGAGAAAAACTTCCGTTCGCTGTTCTCCGCCGTCAATGCGATGGCGGCGACCTACGATCTGCCAGTGCTGTATTCCTGCCACCCCCGCTCCCGCAAGCGGCTGGAGGAGAGCGGATTCAAGCTGGACAAGCGCGTGATCGCGCATGAGCCGCTGGGGTTCCACGATTATAACTGCTTGCAGATGAACGCGTTCTGCGTCGTGTCCGACAGCGGAACGCTGCCGGAGGAAGCAAGTTTTTATACGAGCATCGGCAAACCGTTCCCAGCGGTGTGCATTCGCACGAGCACGGAACGGCCGGAGGCGTTGGAGAAAGGCTGCTTTGTGCTGGCGGGCATCGAGACGGCGAGCCTGTTGAACGCGGTGGCGCTGGCGGTAGGGATGCGGGCAAACAGCGAACACGGCGTTCCGGTGCCGGACTATCTGGATGAGAACGTGAGTATGAAGGTCGCGCGAATCGTGCAGAGTTATACGCGGGTCGTGGATAAGATGGTGTGGAGGAAAGAATGAACGTCGCTATCATCAACGTGCTTGGCAAGACAAAAAGCACGGGGAAAATCGCATATGGACTGCATACCTATCTCAAACGCCATCGGAATCGCTCCGTCATCTATTACGGACGGTGGGATGAAGGAGACG
>JAFTGG010000262.1 GCA_017458025.1 Oscillospiraceae bacterium
AGGCGCGGGCGCGGGCGCCGCAGCAGCGGGCGCGGCGGCGGGAACCGGCACGGGCTGGTTCTTCGCGATGGACGTCATGATCTTGCCCATGATGGACGTGAGCACGATGATGCAGATCAGGCCGAAGAACACGACGCCGATGCCGAACAGGACGACAAAGAGCTTGCTGTAGACCATATGCTGTTTTTCCTTTCTATGAGATTCGCAACAGGAACAATATTACAGAAATTTTCACGAAAAAGCAACCGCTAATTTGCTTTTTTACGCGTTCTTACTGCATGGCGAGCACGTCGACGAACGCCTGGATCGCGGTCGCCGCCTGCCCGAAGTCGCGCATCTGCTGGTCGACGCCGAGCTTGATGAACGGGATCTTGTGCGCGTCGAGCGCTTTTTTGAGATACGGATACTCCATCTCCTCGGGGTCGCAGAACTGCTGCATGAACAGCACCAGGCCCTGCGCGCCGGACTCCTCGACCAGCTTCGCCACGAACTCGCCTCGGCGGTTCTGCTCGCTCGCCTCGTCGTAGAGCAGCACGTCGAAGTCCTGGTCCGCGAACTGCTGGCAGAGCGCCGTCATCGGGTCGCCCTCCTCGCTCGCGTCGACGCGGATGGGGCGGGACTCGTGCGCGACGTCGTCCGCCGCGATGGCGACGCGGTTGTCTTTCAGCACCTTGAGCAGCGCGGGAGAATCCACCACAATGCCGCTGGTGACGATCTTGACGCCGTTCCACTTGGCGGCGGGCAGCGCCGAGAGCTCCGCGTTGAGCGCGAGCAGCTTCTCGGTGTGCTCCTCCTTGCGCATGAACCACGCGCTCTTGAGCACGGCGGTGCGCAGGATCGGGTCAATGACGTCGCAGTGCTCGTTCGCGAGCTTGACGAACTCGCGGCGCGCGGCGCGGGACTTGTTGTAGACCTTGATGGCGTTCCGGATATCCTCATCCGTGATCTCGCCGCCCTTGATCTTCTCCAGCTCGGTCTTGATGTGCGTGTACTGCGCGCGGCAGAACTCCAAGCCGAACTGCGGGCGGCGGTACTGCGGGTGCGCGAGGAAGATCGTCGGCAGCTTGCCCTCCATCGCGACGCGAATGTTCTGCGTCATCGGGCGCAGCGTGTCGCAGATCGCGGGCGTGATGACGCCGTCGAGCAGGTCGCAGGTGCCGTCGAGCAGCATCTCCAGGTCGAGCTGCGCGATGGTGCAGTAGAACGTCGCGCAGTATTCCTTCGCCTGCGAAATGGTCTTCTTGTTGCTGCCCCACATGCCGAACGGCACCATGCCGGCGGCGTGGACCAGCTCCTCGGGCGCGTAGTACGGCATTACGCCGATGCACCGGTAACCCGCGTCCTTGTACTTTTTCAGTTGGGCCTTGGGGCTCGCCGCGACGACGGCAAATTCCTGAACGATGCTTTCAATACTCATGTTCTCCGCCCCTCACTTTCTGTTTGCTTCCATAGCTTCGACAAGGCCCTGCACGCGGGTCTCGTACTGCGCCTCGTTGAAGTTGCGCGGGTCGGCCTGGTCGCCGTCGAAACCGGCGCACGGAATGCCGAGGTCGCGCGTGAAGCGGCGCTGCATCTCCGCCATGTAGCCGGACCACGGCTTGCAGGAGCGGTTGTAGTGGACGAGCACGCCGTCGACCTTGTTCTCGCGGCAGATGCCCTCGCGCCAATCGACGCCCTGCTCGATGCAGACGCTGTTCGGCGCCTTGCAGTAGGCCTTGACCATCTCGTCGTAGTTGTTGTACACGAAGCCGAAGGCGGGCGCGTACACGACGGCGGTGACGTTCACGCCGTTGGCCTTAAGCGGCTTAAAGAGGTTCGGGAGCTTCGGCCAGCAGGGAATGCCCTCGAACATGACGCGGTACTGCTCGGGGAAGGGCAGCGTAGAGGTGCCGTCCTTGATGTTCTTCTCAAGATCCTGAGAGAGCAGCTCGAACGCGTCGGCCGCGGCGCTCTTGCCGCGGGCGGTGACGACGTCCGCCATGTGGTTAAAGAGGTCGAAGCCGCTCATCGGCGCGGGCTTGTACTGGAGGTAATCGCAGACCTTCAGCCAATTCTGCGCGGTGCGGTTGGCGTGCTTACATGCGTCCTCGAACTTCTTCTCGTCGAACTTCTTGCCCGTCAGCTTTTCAAGCTGCTTGATGGCGTTGTCGAACTGCGAGCGGATGTACGCGACGTAATCGTCGTTGACCTCGACGGTATTATTATAAGGTACGTCGATCATGATCAGCGGAATGTTGCACATGCGCGCGATGTTCTCGTACCACTTGGTCATGCAGTTACAGATGTTGTTGCAGCACAGCACGAAGTCCGGCTGCGGAATACGCATCTGCTTGTAGGGCTGGATCGCGCCCAGACGCAGCTCCTTCTCGCGGCCCTCGGGCAGCGCCTCGATCTCGTGGATATCGTCGAGGACGATGTAGGGCTTCATGGTCTTGGGGTCCTTCTTGGGCTTGCCGGTGGCCTCGTCGATGACGACGTTGCCGTTCTCGTCCTTGAGCGGCTTGCCGCTGTTGGGGTCGATGACGAACTCGCCGGTTTCGAGGTCGACCTTGCGCGCCGCGCGCTTGCCCGCCGCGTAGGCGAGGCTGATGCGGGCGTAGCCGCAGATGTCGTTGTCGAAGCCGAGGTCCTCGGCGGCCTGGCACATGAGCTCGCCGTCGCGCTGGGCGGCGATGCCGGCGGCCTGATTCTCGGGGTACATGACGTTCAGGTCGAACGCCTCGGCCAGCTCGCAGGGGAACTTCGAGCTGGACCAGCCGACGAGCTTGCCCTGCTTCTTGGCTTCGCGCGCGTCCGCGTAGACGTCGTCGACGACCTTGCGCAGCGCGAGTACGCCGGGGCTTACTTCTTTGGCCATAACAAATCTCCTCCTGTTTAGAATGAAAGCGATTTAATTTGCTCGCTTGCCGAGCAAATGCGCCATATTTCGCGGCTGCCCCGCAGAGGGCGGGCGAAATGGCATATTACTGCGCTTTATTTGCCTTCTGGTAGGCAAACAAAGCCGCGCCGAGCGCGCCGTTGTACTGCGTGAGCGGGCTGGTGTGGATCTCATGCTGCAATTGGTTTTGCAGCGCCTTGACGATGCCGTGGTTCTGCGCGACGCCGCCGGTCATCACGACCTCGTCCCGCACGCCGACGCGGTGGCACAGGCCGACCACGCGGGCCGCGACGGAGCGGTGGATGCCGTCGATGATGTCGCACTTGTCGGTGCCCATCGCGAGCTGCGAGATGACCTCGCTCTCGGCGAACACCGTGCAGGTGGAGCTGATGCCGATCTCCTTGGTCGAGCGGTCGCCGAGGTCGCCCAGATCGCGGGTGTTGACCTCCAGCACGCGCGCCATGACGTCGAGGAAGCGCCCCGTGCCGGCGGCGCACTTGTCGTTCATGACGAAGTTCTTCATCATGCCGTCCTCGATCTCGATGACCTTCACGTCCTGCCCGCCGATGTCGATGACCGTGCGCACCTTCGGGAACAGGAACGTCGCGCCGCGCGCGTGGCAGGAGAGCTCCGACATCTGCATGTCGGCGAGGCCCTCAAGCGAGTTTCTGCCGTAGCCGGTGGCGAGGATAAAGTCCATGTCCTCGCGGCGCATAGCCGCGTCCGCCAGCACGCCCTCGATGGCGCGCTGGGGGCCGGACGTGCCGGTGCCGACGGCGACGAGCGACTTGCCGACGATCTCGGCGCCGTCCTTTAAGATCACGCATTTCGACGCGGTGGACCCGACGTCGATGCCCATAGTGTAGATGCTCATCCTACTTGCCCGCGTAGAGGTTGTCGAAATCCCTAATGATCCTCGGGAGCAGCATCTGGTGGAACGGGCAGATGGAGACGGGGTTCTGATAGCAGGCGTTGACGAAGGCCTGAATGTACGGGCGCATGTCGTTCATGTCGACGATCTCGTCGCAGAGGCCGAGCTTCGCGCAGTACTTCGGGCGGGACTTGTCGCTGTACTCCTGAATGAGCTTGTTCATCTTGTCGATGGTGGGCTGGAGGTCGTTGCCGGCCTTCTGCTCCTTGACGAGACGGCGCGCGTACATCGCGGTCGCCGCGGTCTCGCCGTGCATGACGTAAATCTCCGTCGTCGCGGTGCCGAGGGAGAACGCGTTGTTGTCGTTGCCCTGCGGGCCGCCGAGGACGTAGTGCGCGGCGGCGGTGCCCTTGCGCAGCGTGATCTCCATCATCGGCAGGTTGCTGCTCTGAATAGAGTAGATCAGGCTCTGGCCGAGGCCGAGCAGCTCCGCGCGCTCGGCGTCGTTGCCGACGTCGATGCCCGTGGTGTCCTGAATCCACAGCATCGGGATACGGTCGCGGTCGCACAGCGTCACGAACTCGTTCATCTTGATGAGGCCCTGACGGTACAGCTTGCCGCCGACGCCCATCGCCTGGCCGTAGGCCGCCATCTTGTACTCGGGGTAGTTCATCAGCATGCCCTGCATGTTGGCGACGACGCCGACGAGCATGCCGTCGATCTTGGCGAGGCCGGTGATCATCTCGGGGCCGTAGCCGCGCTTGAACTCCATAAACTCCGAGCCGTCGAACAGGCGCGCCATGACCTCGTACATGTCGTAGCTGCGCTTCTGGTTGAACGGGACGATGCTGTAGAGGTCGTTCGGGTCGAACAGCGGCTCCTTGGGATCGTCCACGCGGAAGAACTCGGGATCGTAGGCGGGGAGGTAATCCATGTACTTGCGGATCGCGTCGAGCATGCCCTCCTCGTCGACCTGCACCTCGCGGAAGAAGCCGGTCTCGCCGTAGTGGATGGCGACGGTGCCGGGGATGTCGGCCTTGAGGTTCTGCTGCGCCTCGATGAGCTTCTCGGCCTCCTCGAGGTCGACGTAGCCCTTCGGGTTCATGCCGCCGACGATGCCCGCGCCGCCGACCGCCATGTTGGCGTCCTCGTGCGCGATGAGGATGGTCGGGCTGATGGAGTGGTAGCCGCCGCCGGCGGGGTTGGTGCCGTAGATGCCAACGATGACGGGCACGCCCATCTGGTTCAGGTCGCTGTTGCGATAGAACGGGGTGCCGCCGCCGCGGCGGTTGGGGTACACCAGCTCCTGCTGGTCGAGCTTGACGCCCGAGCAGTTGAGCACGTACACCAGCGGAATGTGCAGGCGCTTCGCCGTGTCGCTGCCGCGGAGCAGGTCGTCCGCCTGTCCGGGGACCCACGCGCCGGCGAGCTTCTTGTTGTCGCTCGCGATGATGACGGCCCACTTGCCGTCGATGCGGCCGAGGCCCTTGACGATGCCGTCGCTGCCGTCCTTGTTGTCGCCCGGGTTGTAGAGGCTGTTCAGCGGGCACCAGGTGTCGGGGTCGACCAGCTCCAGCACGCGCTGCATGGCGGTCCACTGTCCGCTCTCGTTGAGCGACTCGGTGGAGCGGCCGGCTTCGAGCGCGGCCTCGCGAAGCTCGTGGATCTCCGCCTCGACCTCCTGGATCTCGGCGATGTTTTCCTCGTTGACCTTGGTAAGCTCCGTGCCGATGGTGGGCATGGTCTGGAAATAAGAGGGCATGGAATATTCGCTCATATTGATATCTCCTTCTCTTATTGGGATTCTGTCAGTCCTTGGGGACCTTGATAAACGCCTGGCCGGGGTCGATCTCCTCGCGGATCATGCGAATGATCTCGGGATCGGGCGCGGGATAGCTCTCCGCGCGGGAGCAGTCGATCTCGAAGCCGGTGTTCTCCTGCACCTTCTCGGGGGTCACGCCGGGGAACATGTAGGCGCAGTACATACGCTTGGTCTGCTCGTCAAACTTCATGATGCCGAGGTCGGTGACGACCATCTGCGGGCCGCGGTTGCCGGGCAGGCCCGCGCGCTCGCGTCCGCCCGCGCCGTCCATCCAGCCGGGGGAGGTGACGTAGTCGATCTTGTCGATGAAGCGGCGCTTCTCGTGCTGCATCATGATGACGGTGTTGGCGAACGTCGCGATGGCGTTCGCGCCGCCGGAGCCCGTGAAGCGGGTGATCGGGTGGTGATAGTCGCCGATGGAGGTGGAGTTGACGTTGCCGTACGGGTCGATCTGCGCGCCGCCGATGAAGGCGATCAGACGCGGCTCGGTGCCCTCCTCGTTGAGGTTGTCGTTGAGCCACTCATTGGCCTCAAAGCCGATGAAGCGGATATTGGGCCACTGCACGGCGCAGTGCGCCATGAAGCGGTCGTCGCCGACGGAGCGCGGCACCTCGATGGGCGAGCAGTCCATCAGGCCGGACTCGACAATGGGGTGGCAGCCGGGGGCGAAGACGCGCTTCGCGAGCGACGCGCCGATGAGCGGAAGGCCGGTGCCGACGATGACGATCTGGCCGTCCTTGATCTGCTGGGCGATGGCGACCGCCTGCATCTCCTTATTGGTGTACTTCGTGTAATCGGACATAACCCTGTTCCTCCTTCCTTAGCGCTCGATGGCGTCGAGCTGCGCGGCGTAGCCGAAGCCGGACGTGTCGAGCAGCTTCAAAAGACGCGTCGCGCCGAGCTTGTCGAGGTACTCCTCGTGGCTCTTGACGCTGTAAACGTACTTCTCGCAGAAATCCTTGAAGGTCTCGGGCACCTTCGCGCCGGACTCGGCGTCGGCGGCGGCCTGGTTGGCCTTCTCCAGCGCGGCGGCAAGCTTCTCGTCGCCGGGCTTCTTGTCGAGCGCCTTCTGCGCCTTGGCGGCGGCCTTCTTCAACTGCGCCACGGCGTCCGGCCCGTCCTGATACTTGGACGCGGCGTCGTACTCCTTAAAGTACGCGGGATCATAGTCGTAATAGCCGTAGACCTGGGAGGGATGCGCGCCCTTCGGGCAGTGGACGACGGCGTTCACGCACTCGCCGAAGATCTTGTTCTGGGTCGGGTCGCGGCGGATATATTCGTTCGTGACCAGCTCCTCGCAGGTGACGATGACGTTCTTCGCCGCGATGGCGATGTCGACGTCATGGAACTCGTCGCCGAGGATGCGGCAGGTGCCGTCGGGGGAGGCCATCTGCACGTGGATAATGGCGGTGTCCAGCTTGGGCACGGGCAGCGCGACCGTCTTCTCGCCGGTGAACGGGTTGTCGAGATAGACGTACTTGTCGTTCGGCAGCTTGTCGATGGTCTGGCGGACCTCCTTGCTGATGCCCCACTCGTCGACCATGCCGGAGCCGATCATGAAGCGCACCGGCAGGAACGGCAGGCCGAGGGACGAGGCGTGGAGCATGAACATGATCGCGTCCTGCGAATAGTCCTCAAACAGCACCTCGTTCTTCTCGATGGCCGCGCGGAAGCGGCGGGAGACGTTGGTGTAGCCGGAGTTCGCGGTGTAGCAGTTGATGTACGCCTTGACGCGGCCCTCGCCGATCAGCATGTCCCAATCGCCGCCGGCGGGACCGGCGTAGACGATGAAATCCTTCTGCCCCTGGCGCAGGATCTCGTGCACCGCCGCGTACGGCTTGCGGTTCGTCGTAAAGCCGCCGAAGGAGATGCTGTCGCCGTCGTGCACATACTTCGCGACGGCGTCGTGCAGTGACATTACTTTGCTCAAAATAAAAACCTCCCAATTCCATCGGCTCGTCCGCGTATTTGCATCGTTTCCGTCAAAATCCGGCGCGCGGAGGTCCGATTTAAAGTCAGTATACATTATAGTGGAATGTCCGTTCAGAATCAATGGAAAATCCGGCGAGAGCGCCAAAAAAACTCACCAAATTTTCGTCCCGTTTTTTGTCGTTTCCGTGTATGTTTGAATAGAGCCCGACTGCATCTTTGCGCGATTTTTGCAAGAAATCTTGCAAAATAAAAACGCCCGCGCAAGCCGGCACTTGCGGGACGCTCCATATCCTGTTATAATCCATTGCGAACAACACAAAATAGGGGGTATTCCGATGGACATTTCCTCTCTCATCTCCGAATCCGGCATCAGCGTCGGCGCGCTGACCCTCACCGCCGTTCTGCAGACGCTGGTCACGCTGCTTGTCGGGCTGGTGGTCATCAAGCTGCTGCTGCGGCTGATCGACCGCGCGTTCGACCGTTCGGAAAAGCTCGCGCCGCTCAAGCGGCACATTCGCCCCGCCGTCAAGACGGCGCTCGGCGTCGTGCTGGCGCTGGTGGTGCTCGACTCGCTGGGCGTGAAGGTGACGAGCTTCATCGCGCTGCTGTCCGTTGCCGGACTCGCCGTGTCGCTGGCGCTGCAAAACACGCTCTCCAACATCGCCGGCGGCATCATGATCGTCACGGCGCAGCCCTACGGCATCGGCGACTTCGTCTCCATCGGCGGCACGGAGGGCACGGTGGACACGATCCGCCTGTCGTATACCAAGCTGACGACGCCGGACAACAAGGAGATCCAGATCCCGAACAGCACGGTCGCGAGCGCGATCATCACGAACTATAACCGGCTCGGCCGCCGCCGCATGGACCTGACGTTCACCGCGTCCTACGACGCTTCCACGGAGGCCGTCTACGCCGCGCTCCGCGAGGCGATGGCGCGCTTTCCGCAGATCCTGAGCGATCCCGCGCCGGAGGTGCACCTCTCCGACTACGGCGCGAGCAGCATCAGCTACATCGCGCGCATGTGGACGCCCGCCGCCGACTATTGGGCCGTGCATTGGGGCGTGATCGAGGCCGTGCGCGAGACCTTCGCCGAGCACGGCGTCGAGATGACCTACGACCACTTGAACGTACATGTGGAGAAGTGACGCGGAGCGGCCGCGTCAAGCGGCGGTATTGCCTTAAAAAAGCGGGCGTTGCGCCCGCTTTTCTTATCCATGATACGGCTCGCCGTAGTAATACTCGTATGCCGCGAGCACCCTGTCGCTCAAAATGCCGTTCCGAATCGCCTGATTGACCTGCGCCGACGTGAGCGCAGGCTTTGCCGCCGCCTCCGCGTCCGCGATACGCTCCGCCTGCACCGCGGCGACGATGGCCTGCGCCGTCGCCGCGTCGATGCCCGCGCTCGCCAGCAGCTCCGCGGACGGCATATTGCCGCTGTTGAGCAGCTGCATCGCCGCTTTGTAGGCGTAGCTGCGGTTCGCCGCCGCGTCCTCGCGCTCGTACGCCGCCTGCCGCGCGTCGAGCGCGTCCTGACGGCTGATGAGCGTCTTGAGCGCGTCCGCGTAGGCGCTCGTCTGCTCCTTTGCCGCCTTCGCGGCCGCGTTCGCGCTTTCGATGTCGCCGGTGAGCCGCGCGTCGGCGATTGCCTGATCGAGGCCGCCGATCGCGCTGATGCGCCCCTGCTCGCCCTGACGCAGCGCGTCCTCATAGGCGGTGTCGTAGCCCAGCATGGCCGACTCCGCCGCGCCTCCGGTGATGCCGCTCGCCGCCAGGCGCTGGTCCAGATTCTTGCGGCTTTTCATCTTGTCGATGTAGAGCTGGCGGAACAGGTCGGAATACTGCGCGTCGGTGCTCGTTTTCTGGCTCTCCAGACTGCTCACCGCCTTCTGCACCGCGGCCTCCTGCGCCGCTTTCTGCGCGGCGAGCTGCTGCTGGTACGCGCTGTTCTGACTGCTGTACAGGTTCTGTAGCTGCGACGCCGGATCGCCGCCGGAATAGCCGCTCTGCGCGGACGCGGCGCTCCGCGCCGCCGAATCGCCGCCCGCGTAGCTGCCGCCCGTCGGAATATAGGCGCTGCCGTCCGTGCCGCCGGTGTAGCCGTACTGCGAACGGATATTGTTCGCGTAGTCGTTCGCCTGCGTCCACGAGATCGCGCCGCTCTGCGCCAGCGCGCGCACGTCTGCGATATTTTGCAGGTCGGTGTTCGACAGATGCTGCTGGTCGTAGCTCGAACCGCCGTAATCGGCGCGGTTCGCCGAGCCGCCGGTTCTGCTGTTTACCGCCGAACCCAGCACCGCGTCCGCGCTGGGCGCGGCGTAGCCGCCCGCGCCCTGGCCGCTGCCGGTGATCTTTGCCGCCGAGGTCGCGTACCCGTTGCTGTCATAGGTCACGTTGTAGCCGTTTTTGGACACGGTCTGCCCTGCCAGAGCCGTATTGCGGCTCATCAGGTTCTGCATGGCCGTGTTGTTTCCGGAATATACCGTTGCCATTGGTTTTCCTCCTTACTCAAATAGCCATATTTCGCGGCTGCCGCTCAAGCGGCGGGCGAAATGGCGATCATGCTTCTTTGTCGGCGGCAATTCATTTGCCGCCGGCCGGATACAGCCCCATGCGGTCGTTGACGACGAACAGCCGGAGCATATCCGCGCTGAGGTCGAGCCCCGCGCCGGTCCCGCCGAGCGCCTTGCGCTCCACGAGCTTCTCCACCGTCTCCGCCGCCCAGGGCGCGTCCTGTTTGATCTCCTCGATCGTCTGATAGCGCTTCATATCGTCCTCCAATTCCCTCGGGCGGATATACGCCGCGACCAGCCTCCCGCTGCGCGCGCGGCGCATGACCGCGCCGCCGTCGGCGTCGTTCGCCGTGCCGGTATTGCCGTCGACGGTCGTCACCTGATCGCCGCGCAGGCGCTCAAAGACGCCCGTGTGATCGGTCGCCGCGCCGCCGGGGAAATCGAAGATCACGATATCCCCCGGCTCCGGCTCTTTGACGATACATTCCGGCTGATGCTCGCGGTACCAGCGCAGCAGCGCGCCGCAGGACGCCGTTTTGAACGGCAGCGCGGCGCCCGCCTGCGCGTAGCACCACTGCACGAACGCCATGCACCACGGGTATGCCGGACCGCTGACCTCCCTGCCGTAGTACCATGTATTGTACTTGACGCGGTTGCTGTCCGGCGGCGACTCCTTGACGCCGAGCTGCGAGACGGCGGCGGCCAAGATGTCCTTACCCGTTGCCATCGTCCGTCTCCCCCGCGTACTGCGCGGAGCTGACGCCCAGCAGCGCGCCGAGGAACGTCTCGACGGCCGCGATGGTGCCGACGACCTCCTGCGCGCGGGGCAGGCCCCAGATGCCGGAGACCGCCAGATACAGCGTTTCCGCCGCGGGCAGAACGATCAGGCACACCCACTTGAGCAGGTCGTAGACCTTGTTATTGAGTTGGATCTTCATTATCCCGCTCCTCCTTGTTCAAAATCGTTTTCATGCAGGAGACGGCCGTCGCCTTGGCGAACAGATGCGGAACGCCCCTCATGGCTCCGCCCTCTTTTCCAGATCCTCGATGCGGCGGTTCGCGACCTTGAGCCGCTCGTCCTGCACCACGTTGTGTTCCTCCAGTTTGTAAACGCGCTGTTCGATCGTCAGCTGGGCCTCCGCGTAGCTGTCCATCTTCTTCTCCAGCTGCTCCAGCCGGTACTGCGTCAGCTTCGACGACACGACAATGCCGGCCAAAGAGCCGGCCGCGGAGCCTGCCAATCCGATCAAAGCGACAAGCACAGCGTCGCTCATTTCTTCTCTCCCCTTCGTTTCGTAATCTCCTGAAGCAGGCGCGCCCGCGCCTCTTTTTTTGTTTCCGGCGGCAAGCCGTCCGGCGTTTCCGCGCCGGCGTACAGCTCGTGGGCGAGGCCGGCCAGCGCGGCGGCGTCGAGGGTAAATTCCCCGCAGCGCAGCGTCGACCGGATCGCGCGCAGCGCGCGCTGCACCGTGCGCAGCACCGCCGTGTGGCCGACGCCCAGCAGCTCGGCGCATTCGCGCAGGGTGAGCCCCGCGCCGTAGTAGAGATACAGGCACGCCGCCTGACGGCCTGTCAGGCCCGAGAGCAGCGCCCGCGCGGTCCGCGGGTCCGCGGGGTCGAACGCC
>JAFTGG010000034.1 GCA_017458025.1 Oscillospiraceae bacterium
AGCAGACAGGAAAAGAGCTCCCGCGCGCGATCCCTGCGCCCTGCGCCGATATTGAAGCCCGCGATCGGGATGCAGCCCGCAGCCATGCCGACGGAAACGGAGATCGCGATCTGGAAAAACTTCATCACGATGCCGAGCACCGCTAGCGGGATCTGCGCGTACTCCGCCTGAGCGAACACGGGGTCGAGCGCGCCGTATTTCGTGCACATATTCTGCACCGCCGCCATCGAGATGACCAGCGAGATCTGGGACAGGAAGCTCGTGACGCCGAGCGTCAGGAAGCGCTTCATTAAGCCGCCCCAGATCCCGAAGCTCTCGCGGGAGAGCCGGATCGCCTTCATGTGCGCGAGGTACCACAGCGACAGCGCCGCCGTCAGGATCTGCCCGAGCACCGTCGCGACCGCCGCGCCCATCATGCCCATCTTCAGCGGGAAGATGAAGATGGGATCGAGCACGATGTTCGTCAGCGCGCCCGCCACCGTCGCGAGCATAGCGAAGCGCGGGCTGCCGTCGGAGCGAATGATGGGATTCATCGCCTGCCCGAACATATAGAAGGGAAGTCCGACGGAGATCCAGAAGAAATACTCCTTGGAGAGGCGGAACGTCTCGTCGTTGACGCGTCCGCCGAACAGCGTCAGGAGCGGATCGGCGAAAATGAGATACAGCGCTGTCAGCACAAGGCTCGACAGCACGCACAGCACCACGGCGTTGCCGACGCTTTTGTGCGCGCGCTCCGTTTCGCCCGCGCCGAGGGAAATGCTGACGAACGCGCACGCGCCGTCGCCGATCATGACCGCGACGGCGAGCGCCACGACGGTCAGCGGGAACACGACGGTGTTCGCCGCGTTGCCGTAGGAGCCGAGGTACGCCGCGTTGGCGATGAAGATCTGGTCGACGATGTTGTACAGCGCCGCGACCAGCAGCGAGATGATACAGGGGACGGAGAATTTCCGCATCAGCTTGCCCAGCGGCTCGCGCGCGAGAAATTCGTTGCTCTGTTGCATGGGGATCGACCTCTTTTCAAAATTTGCGCAAGCAAAACCGCGTAAGTCCGACGCCCGGACTTACGCGGTTTGCTGCTCAGCGTGTTTATTATGCCAAATCAAATTCCATTTTGCAACGGGTGTTTGCACGAAAATCGGCGCGGTTTTGCGCCGCGGCCGTGGGCAAATCGCACTATCCGCGCCAGCCCAGCGCCGCGGAGAGCGCGTCCGCCGCGCGGACCGTCTCCTCGATAGCGGTCTCGAACTCCTCGGACTGCACGCGGCGGAACAGCCCCACCACGCCGACGGCGTAGCGCACAGCGCCCATGCTGTCGCGCACCGGCGCGGACACCGAGCGCAGGCCGATCTTATACTCGCCGTCCTCGACGGCATAGCCGCGCTCGCGCACCCACTGCATGCCGTCGAGCAGAGAGTTGACGTCGGTGATGGTATGCGGCGTATAGGGCTGCAGGCCCGCGTCGAGCAGCCGCTTGCGGGCCTCGCTGAGCGAGAGGTGCGCCATCATCAGCTTACCCTGCGAGGTCGCGTGCAGCGGCAGACGCGAGCCGACCTCCGGCACGACCTGCACGCCGGCGCCGCCGGTGCATTGATCGACGGAAATGACGTAGCTGCCCTCGATCAGCGACAAAAACGCGCTGCCGTTCGTGCGCGCGGCAAGCTGCTCCAGATACGGCCGCGCCACCTTGGACACGTCCCAGCCGTCGCTGACGGCGCAGCCGCACTCAAACAGGCGCACGCCGAGCGCGTAGCGCCCGTCCGGATTCTGCGCCACCATGCCGTAATCCCGCAGCGTCGAAAGCAGGCCGTGCACCGTGCTCTTGGGATAGCCCACGGCGGCGGACAGCTCCTGCAGCGTCATCGGCGCGCGGCGGGAGAGCAGCGCCTCGATCAGCTCCATAGCCTTCGCAACGGAATGGACCTGCGCGGGTTTGTTCTCGTTCGGCATCGTTCTCGCTCCTTTTAAAGTTTTAATTTAAAATCAGTATCAAAGTATGATACATCGTAACACGGGTTTCGACAGGATGCAAGAGAAAATTCGATATTGCCGGACGATTATTTTGTAATGTCGAACGCAATATCTTGTGCATCGCAAAACGCGCGGATACAATGGCGTTATACCAATCAAAGAATTACGGAGGTTTTGCCATGAAAAAAGCGATATCCCTGTGTCTCGCGCTCGCGCTGCTGTGCGTGCCGCTGACAGGCTGCGCGTCGAAATCCGACGCGCCGGTGGAGCTGACCGTCTTCGCCGCCGCGTCGATGAAGGAGACGCTGACCGAGATCGCGGAGCAGTACAAGTCCGTCGCGCCGAACGTGACGCTCGTGTACAACTTCGATTCCTCGGGCACGCTCAAGACGCAGATCCAGGAGGGCGCGGACTGCGACCTGTTCATCTCCGCCGCGCCGAAGCAGATGAACCAGCTCGACGGCTCGCTCATCGGCGACGCGGACAAGAACCCCGACGGCCTCGACTTCGTATTGCAGGGGACGCGCTGCGACCTGCTGGAAAACAAGGTCACGCTCGTCGTGCCGGACGGCAACCCCAAGGGCGTCGCGTCCTTCGACGACCTCGCCGCGAAGCTGGAAGCGGGCGGCGTTCTGCTGGCGATGGGCAACAGCGACGTGCCGGTGGGGCAGTACACGCAGAAAATTTTTGCCTATTACAGCCTCGATGAGTCCGCGCTCGCCGCGAAGGGCGTGCTGACCTACGGCGGCAACGTCAAAGAGGTCGCGACGCAGGTGAGCGAGGCCGCCGCCGACTGCGGCGTCATCTACGCCACCGACGCGTTTTCCGCGGGCCTGACCGTCGCGGACGAGGCGACGGCGGAGATGTGCGGACAGGTCATCTACCCCGCGGCGGTGCTGAACACCACGCAGCACGAGGCGGAGGCGAAGGCGTTCCTCGAATACTTAAAGGGAGCGGACGCCGCCAAGGTGTTTGAGGGCGTGGGCTTCACCGCGCTGAGCTGATACTGAAATGCATGAAAAAGTAGAAGTATTCTACTTTTTATCGCGCCGCAAGGCGCGTTGCATTTCGTATGAGACGCGCCGCTGTGCGTAGCACAGCGGCTGCAATGAAAATATCTTATTTTCATTGCAGAATCGTAAGAAAATCCTTCCAAAACCGGCAAGGCACACCGGCTTGCGCCGCTTTGACTTGTGTGCTATGATAGTGGAGTAGATTTTCGCAAAGGAGAAGCCTATGGATTGGTTCCCCCTTCTCAATTCGCTTTG
>JAFTGG010000263.1 GCA_017458025.1 Oscillospiraceae bacterium
CGCGAGCGCCCGAAGCCGATGACGCCGCCGACGGCGAGCGAGAGCAGCAGCCGGAACAGCGCGGAGACGAAGTTGAATTCCCGCAGGTACGCCAAAACGGCCGACATACGCCCACCTCCTATTCGGTAAGATGGGCGCAGTATATCATAAAATGCCGGCTATGGCAAGAAAGAGGAGCGCGACGCGCTCCTCTTTCTTGTTGTCCTTATCGCTCGGTGAAGGACATGATTTGGAAGTTGTCCGGCGTCCCGCTCAGTTGCAGCGTGGACCATTGGCTATCCAAGCGGACGATGCTGCCCAGATGCATGCCGCTCTCCGGCACGAACGTGCCGGGGCCGAAGTCGCTGGTGAAGTTGTAGAACGCGTCGTATTCGGGCAGGTACAGCATCCGCTCGTCGTTTCGCCAGTCGGTGGTCATGTCGTCCAGCGTGATGCCCGCGTATTGCGTCAGCGCCGCGTTGATATCGGAGACGCGATAGCGCCACGTCGGCACATCATACCCGTAATATTTGCCGGTTGCGATGAGCGCTTCACGTTCCTTCTCTGTCATCGTGCCGTCTGGGAGGTTAATGTCCATGCCGAGCGGGCAGTAGGTCAGAAATTCATCCAAATTGATATCGCGCGGGGTGCTGTAATACGAGGTGAAGAAACAGCTCACCAGACTCGGGTAGGTAACGTAGTAGCCGTCCTCCTGGCTCCATCGCTCGTCGGTGGAGCCCAGCCGATCCGCCCACGCGGCAAGCTCGTCCGCCGTGAGCGGCTCCCAGCCGTCGCCGATCAGGCTCCGCGCGAACCAGCCGTACCGCTCGTTGACGTTGTACAGCCCGACGGTCGGCAGCGTGTTCCCGATCTGGTTCCTGCCGTAGGGCAGCCCCGCGCAGTACCACTGAAGGAACTGCTCCGGCAGCGCGTCCACCGGCGTGCCGGGGAGGTAGACCAGCACCTCGTCCGCGCCCTCGATGCCGTAGGCGCTCGCGTCAAGCTCCGTCAGGCGCATCGACCAAGTGTCGTTGACGCGCGTCACGTCCCCGAAGCGTCCGGAAAAGGCGGAGCGCTCGGAGCCGTGCGAATATTCCCCCGTGAACGTCCCGTCCCCATTCGCGGCGATGGTCAGCTCCGTGCGCCAGCCGCCCGCGCCGCTGAGGAACCAATATTCGCCCGCGATGCTCTCGAAGAACGCGGCTTCGTTTGCGGCTGGGTCCGGCGTGGTCTCGATGAATCCCAGTTCGTTTGTGGCCGAATCCATCGTGAAGCTCGCCGCCATCGAGCGGAGGGTGTCCTCGTAGCGCCCCGTGGGGTCCTGCCACGATACGACATAGCACCATCTGTTCGGCGCGTCGTATACCCTTGTGTGGACGGTTCCGCTTTCCGCCGCGTAGCTCGGCCAATCTACGGTATAGCCGCGCTGTTCCAGATCGCGCAGCTCCTCTTCGGCGGAATGGCGTATGGTGAACACGCTCAAGCCCTCGCCCTGCCAGTCGCCGCTGCCCGTCGCGCGGAACAGGATGTGGTCCGCGACCTCCTCCGGGTCGAAGCCGGAGGTCCAATGGGTATCCCAATCCTCCGGCACCCAGACGTACCACCCTTCGCCGTTGTAGCGGCGGACGGGGCCCTCGTAGGAATTGTCGATGAGCAGCGTTTCCGCCGCGTCGGGTACCGACGCTTCGACCCGTTGCTCTGCCTCGGGCTGTTCTTGCGGTTTCTTCTCCGCCGCCTCCGGCGGTTCCGCCTTCGAGAACGCGAACACCGTCGCGCTCAGCAGCACCGCCAGCGCCAGAATCAGCGCGACCGCTTTCGTGCGCGGGTGCTTCGCGATGGTCTCAATGCGCTCGCGCATGGGCTTTTTGCCCGCGGTCATCGACGTGGTGACGGAGAGCAGGTCGCGCCCGCGCGGCTTCGCCGTCACCATCGAGAGCAGCGTTTCCCCGTAGGCGACGCGCTCGTCCTCGCCGAGCCGCGCGAGCGTCGCCTCGTCGCAGGCGAGCTCGCCGTCGCGCTTGGAAACGACGGCCGCGTACCACGCCAGCGGATTGTACCAATGCAGGCACAGCGCCGTGAGCCGCAGCAACGACCACACGCAGTCGCCGTGGAGCCGGTGCGTCGTCTCGTGCGCGAGGACGTGGCGTAGGGTGCGCTCGTCGCGCGCGCACTCGGGCGTCAGGTACACCGTCGGGCGGAACACGCCGACGAGGCAGGGCGAGGCAATGCCCTCCGCGATGTAGACCCGCATCCCGCCCACCAGCGCGTCATAGGGCGTGCGCGTGCGGCGCAGGCGGCGGGCAAAGCGCAGGTTCGACGCGAGCAGCACGACCGCCATCGCGCCGACGCCCGCAAGCCAGACGGCGCGGAGAATATCGGCAACACTCCATTTGGCGGCGTAGCGCGTGATCTGCATTTGTTCGCCATGAAATTCCACGGTGACGCTGCCATTCGGGCCGTAGCCCTCCATGATCGGAAGCGCCGTGTCGGAATTGTAAAACTCCTGCGTCGGCAGCTCCTGACGCTCTAACGGCATCACCATGACGGAGGGCTCCGTCACGCGCTTCGGCAGCGCCGCCTCCGCGACGCCCCAGCTCGCCGTGAACAGTTGCGCCGGCACCAGCAGGCGCGCCAGCACCAGCAGCCACAGCGCGTACCGCGCGCGGCAGCTCAGGCGCGTCTTCGCCGCTGCGCGCACCGCCAGCACCAGCAAAATGAGCGCCGAGGACGATACGATCCACTCAATCATGGCGCTTTTCCTCCGCGCGGCGCAGAATATTCCGCAGCTCCGCGATCTCCGCGTCGGAAAGCTCCTCGCGCTCGGCGAGGGCGCTGACCATCAACCCGACGCTGCCCGCGTAAACGCGGTCGAGAAAGCTGCGCGTCTCGCTGACTGCCGCGTCCCGTTCATCGACGAGCGGCGTATAGCTTTTGCCGCGCTCCGTCTGCTCCACGGCGACGAGGCCCTTGCCCTCCATGCGCCGCAGCGTTGTGATCGTCGTGCTCTTCGCCCAGCCGACGCTCTCCGCCAGCTTGCCGACAAGCTGCATCAGCGTCTGCGGAGATTCCTCCCACAGCTCGCGCATTACATGCCACTCTCCGCCGGTCAACAAGGTGTCTCCCATGCCGTTCACGCTCCTTCGGTTTACTTTGTAGACCAAAGTATAGCAGACTTAGTTTACATTGTCAACCCGCATTTTTATATCGTTTGACGCGTTTATCGCATTTTCGCCGCATTTTTTATCAAGCCGCAAAATCCGACGCGATTTTTAATCGTCCGACCGATTTCGCCAAAATAATACGGTCCTTGTAAAATCAAAAACCCGCTGATTCAGCGGGTTTTTCGTTTCGGAGCGCGGCGTGGTTTTCGACTGATCGGAATTGAATCGCGCGCGGTTTATGCTTTTTTGCCGCAGTTGGTTCTATCGCCCGAAAACGGCACGGAATCCGGCAAACGTTCGGTCTGTTTTTAGGCAATACCGCCCAATTTTATGACACGCATCTTGCTTGCATAAATGTTTGCCATTTCCTTGACCATGCGCCGGCATAATCTACGAAATTATGTGCCAACTTCCGAAATTTCCGGCCGCGCAAGCAGAATAGTATTACTTCACGGGGCGCAGGGCGTCGGGGCGGCTGTAGAGGCGGCCGGTTTCGGGCGTAACGCCCATACGCTCAAACAGCTCCTCCACCGTTACGAACACATAGCCGTGCGCGGACAGCTCGTCGACCACGCGCAGCGCCGCGTCGACGCTCGTCTCATAGCTGTCATGCAGCAGAACGATGTCCCCGTCGCAAACGCCGTTGAGCACGCACGCCGCCACACGGTCCGCGTCGAGCACAGACCAATCCTCGGTATCGAGCGACCAATGGATCAACGGCACGTTTGTCTCGCGCAGCGTTTCGGCGCTCGCAAAGCCCCACGGCGGACGCACCCAATAGCCGCTGCCGCCCAGCGTCGCGCACAGCAGCTCCTCCGTCCGCTCCAGCTCGTGCAGTCCCACCGCGCCCGTCGTGTCGATCCGCCGGTGCGTAAAGGTGTGGTTGCCGATCTGATGCCCCTCCGCCTCCATGCGCCGCAGCAGCGCCTCCTGCCCCTCGATCTGCTGCCCGATGATAAAGAATGTCGCGTGCGCGCCGCGCTCCCGCAAGCCGTCCAGCAGCCGCTCTGTAACGCTGCCGTTGGGACTGTCGTCGAACGTGAGGGCGATATAACCCGCCGGCTGCGGCGCAAGCGCGGGCATGGCGGTCTCTCGCGCGCCCAGCAGCGCGAGCAGCGGCAGTAGCAATAAGCAAAGCCATCGTTTTTGTCTCATACCTGCATCATATGCAACAAAAAGCCCTTTTAGACGGCTTCGCGAACTGCCATCTAAAAGGGCCTTTTGTAGTTGTTTTATCGGCTCAGACCAGCTCAATCATTGCCGTCTGCAAAACGTCAAGAGCCGCGCTGCGCGCGGTTGCGTTTTGCACGCTCGCTGCGGCGAGTGTCCGCTTTCGCTTCGACGGCAATAATTAAACCAGCTCAATCATTGCCGTCTCAGCGGCGTCGCCGCGGCGGACGCCGGTGCGCGTGATGCGGGTGTAGCCGCCGTTGCGCTCCGAGTAACCGGGCGCGATCTCTTTAAAAACCTTCTTGACGACGTCCTCACGGGTGATGAACGCCATCGCCTGACGGTAAGCCGCCAGATCGCCCTTCTTGCCGAGGGTGATCATCTTCTCGGCGAGGGGCTTGATCTC
The DNA here is from genome assembly GCA_017458025.1 of Oscillospiraceae bacterium. GTDB lineage: Bacteria > Bacillota > Clostridia > Oscillospirales > Oscillospiraceae > Hominicoprocola. The sequence continues at coordinate 4,717 of JAFTGG010000263.1, forward strand.
CTTGGCACGGGTGACGGTGGTCTCCATCTTGCCGTTGTCCAGGAAATCGGTGACCTGCTGGCGGAGCATCGCGCGGCGCTGATCGGTGGTCTTGCCGAGCTTACGGGTTCCGGGCATATCGTTTCCCTCCTTACAGGATATCAGTTAGTTGTTTTCCTCGCTCGCGAGGGACAGGCCCATCATGGCGAGTTTGTTGATGACCTCTTCCAGCGACTTGCGACCGAGGTTGCGGACCTTCATCATGTCGTCTTCGGTCTTGGAAATCAGATCCTCGACGGTGTTGATGTTGGCGCGCTTGAGGCAGTTGAAGCTGCGGACCGAAAGGTCGAGCTCCTCGATGGTCAGCTCCAGCACCTTGTCGCGCTGGGCCTCCGCCTTCTCCACGACGGTGGAGCGGGTGCTCATCGTGTCGCTGAGGTCGGTGAAGAGCGTGAAGTGATCGCAGAGGATCTTCGCACCCAGAGAAACAGCGTCGCGCGGGGTGATCGTGCCGTCCGTCCACACCTCCAGCGTCAGCTTGTCAAAGTCGGTCATGTTGCCGACACGGGTGTTCTCCACCGTGTAGTTGACCTTGTAGACAGGCGTGTAGATGGAATCGACCGGCAGTACGCCGATGATCGTCTGCGCGGGCTTGTTGCGGTCGGCGGGAACGTAGCCGCGGCCGTGGCTGAGCGTGATCTCCATGCTGAGCGTCGCGCCCGCGTCGAGCGTCGCGATGTGGAGGTCGGGGTTCAGGATCTCGACCTCGCTGTCGCCCTTGATGTCGCCGGCGGTGACTTCGCACGGGCCGGCCGCCTCAATGTAGACGGTCTTGACCGCGTCGGCGCCTTCGAGCTTGGCGATCAGGCTCTTGATGTTGAGCACGATCTCCGTCACGTCCTCTTTAACGCCGGGAATCGTGGAGAACTCATGCTGCACGCCCGCGATCTTGATCGTGGTCGCCGCCGTGCCGGGCAGGGAGGAGAGCATGATGCGGCGCAGCGCGTTGCCGAGCGTGATGCCGTAGCCGCGCTCCAGAGGCTCCACTACATACTTGCCGTAAGTGCCGTTTTCCGGGTCTTCGATGCACTCGATCTGGGGCTTTTCAATTTCAATCAAAGCAGTTACCCTCCTTATTCAATTTAGCCGTATTTCGCGATTGCCGCGAGGCGGCGGGCGAAATGGCATTGGGGTTTATCAACGCGGCACGCCGCATTGATAAAATGCGCGTGGTGAGGGTGTTCCCCCGATTACTTCGAGTACAACTCGACGATCAGATGCTCCTCGATCGGGAGGTCGATATCCGCGCGCTCGGGCATACGGACGACCGTGCCCTTGAGGGCGTTCTTCTCTTTTTCGAGCCACGTCGGGACGGTGAACACGGGCGCGTCCTCGCCGGTCAGGCGCTTGAACATGACGGACTGGCGGCTCTTCTCAGCGACCTCGATCACATCGCCGACCTTGATCAGGTAGGACGGAATGTTGACGCGCTTGCCGTTGACGGTGAAGTGACCGTGGCTGACGGCCTGACGCGCCTCGCGGCGGGTCATGGCGAAGCCGAGACGGTACACGACGTTGTCCAGGCGGCGCTCGATGGTGGTGAGCATGACCTCGCCGGTCTGGCCCTTGGACTTCGACGCCATCTCATAGTAGGCGCGGAACTGCTTTTCCAGAATGCCGTAGACGAACTTGACCTTCTGCTTCTCATTGAGCTGGCGGGCATATTCGCTCTGCTTCCGGCGCATCTGGCCCTTGGGGTTGCGGTTGCTCTCGGACTTGGTCTTGCCGGTGTAGCCCATAGCCGCAGGAGAAATGCCCAGCGCTCTGCAGCGCTTCACGATGGGCTGTTGATTCTTAGCCATTGTTTACTTCCTCCTTCTCATCAGACGCGGCGGCGCTTCGGGGGACGGCAGCCGTTGTGCGGGATCGGGGTGACGTCCTTGATCATCGTGACCTCGAGGCCGACGGCCTGAAGGGCGCGGATCGCGGCTTCGCGGCCCTGGCCCGGGCCCTTGACGAAGACCTCGACAGTCTTGAGGCCGTGCTCCATAGCGGCGGTCGCGGCCGTCTCAGCGGCGCTCTGCGCGGCAAACGGCGTGGACTTCTTGCTGCCGCGGAAGCCGAGGCCGCCCGAGGAGGCCCAGGAAAGGGCGTTGCCCTGGGAGTCGGTCACCGTGACCATAGTATTGTTGAAGGAAGAACGAATGTGGACCTGGCCGCGTTCAACGTTCTTCTTTTCGCGACGACGGCGGACGACCTTCTTGCCGCCGGACTTAGCAGTAGCCATTTTCTATTCTCCCTCCTTACTTCTTCTTGTTCGCAATGGTCTTCTTGGGGCCCTTGCGGGTACGCGCGTTGGTCTTGCTGCGCTGGCCGCGGACAGGCAGGCCGCGGCGATGACGCATGCCGCGATAGCAGCCGATCTCGCTCAGGCGCTTGATGTCCAGCGCGGTCTGGCGGCGCAGGTCGCCTTCCACGATGTAGCCGTGGTCGATGACCTCACGCAGCTTCGCTTCCTCCGCGTCGGTGAGATCCTTGACGCGGGTGTCGGGGTTTACGCCAGCCTTTTCGAGAATATCGCAGGCGCTCTTTCTGCCAATGCCGTAGATGTAAGTCAAACCGATCTCGATTCGCTTGTCCTTCGGCAGGTCAATACCGGCAATACGTGCCATTCTTCATTTACCTCCAATTCAATCTCAGCCCTGGCGCTGCTTGTGCTTCGGATTCTCGCAGATGACCATGACACGGCCTTTGCGGCGAATGATCTTGCACTTCTCGCACATGGGCTTCACGGACGGTCTTACTTTCATGTCTGAACCTCCATTACTCTTACTTTGTACGCCATGTGATCCGACCGCGGGTCAGGTCGTACGGGGAGATCTCCACCGTGACCTTGTCACCGGGCAGGATCCGAATGAAATTCATTCTGAGCTTACCGGAAATGTGGGCAAGAATGATATGCCCGTTTCCGACGTCTACCTGGAATGTGGTATTGGGCAGGGATTCAACGACCGTGCCCTCCATCTCGATCATGTCGGATTTTGCCAAGTGTTATCCCTCCTGGTCGGATTTGTCTGCCCCGCGATACGAGGCGATGGATTTGCGAAGCTCGCTGTTGGTGACTTTTTCGCTGTCTCTGATCTTGACCGCGACGCGGTCGCCCGTGTCGGCGATGAAGCGGGCATGCTTGCGCTTTTTCCGCTTCGGCGCCTCCACCCGGCGGCTCTTGCCGTCCGCGAGGAGCAGGTACTCCCCGTCCGTCTCCATGACGTAGAAGAGCTTCCCTTTCTCGCGGCCGGCCGTCGCCTCGACCAGATGCGCTCTCGAAATTTCCATTTCACACCTCAGGGCGCGGGAACCGTCAGAAGCTCCGGTTCGCCGGACGTGATGAGGAGCGAATTTTCATAGTGCGCGGCGTACTTGCCGTCGGCCGTCCTGACGGTCCAGCCGTCCGGCATCTGCCGAATGGCAGCCGTGCCCATGTTGACCATCGGCTCGACCGCGATCGTCATGCCGCGCAGGAGCTTGGGGCCGTGTCCCGCGACGCCGTAGTTCGGCACCTCGGGGCTCTCGTGCAGGTTCCTGCCGACGCCGTGGCCGACATACTCCCGCACGACGGAAAATCCGTTCGCCTCCACATATTCCTGCACCGCGTGCCCGATGTCCGAGACGCGATACCCCTCGCGGGCAAACTTGATGCCCTCAAAGAAGCTCTGCCGCGTCACGTCGATGAGCCGCTGCGCCTCGTCGGAAATCTTTCCGCAGGCGTAGGTGGCCGCACAGTCGCCGTGGAACCCGCCGATATACGCGCCGACGTCGATGCTGACGATATCGCCCTCCTGCAGCACCCGCTTTCCGGGAATGCCGTGGATGATCTCGTCGTTCACCGAGATGCAGACGCTGCCGGGATAGCCGTTGTAATTGAGAAACGACGGCTCGGCGCCCTGTGACTTGATGAAACGGTGTACTGCTTTGTCGATCTCTCGGGTTGTTACGCCGGGCTTTACCATTTCCCCTGCCAAAGCACGGGCAGCCGCGGTAATTTTTCCCGCCCGGCGCATCAATTCGATCTCGCGCGCCGATTTGAGTGTGATCATACGCCTCACTCCTTCAGCACTTTGAGGATCGCCGCGGAGGTGGCTTCGACGGAGCCGTGATCCTCCACCTGGACCAGAACGCCGCGGGAGCGATAAAACTCCTTGAGCGGTTCCGTTTCCTTATGATAGACCGCGAGGCGGGACTGAACCGTCTCGGGGGCATCATCCTTGCGCGTGATGAGCCCGCTGCCGCATTCGTCGCAAATGCCATCCCTTTTCGGCGGCACGGCGACGACGTGGTAGCTCGCTCCGCACTTCGGGCAGACGCGCCGCCCGCTCATGCGCTCCAGGATCGTCTCGTCGGCGATCTCCAGGGAGACCACATGGTCAAACTTGATACCGTTCTCTTCCAGCGCCTCCGCCTGCGGGATCGTGCGGGGCACACCGTCAAGGATATACCCGTTCGCGCAGTCCGGCTCGGCGAGACGGTCGCGGATGATGCCGATGATGATCTCATCGGACACCAGCGCTCCGCTCTCCATACAGGCCTTCGCCCGCTTGCCCAGCTCACTGCCGCTCGCGACCGCGGCGCGCAGGATATTGCCGGTGGAGATGGTCGGGATGCTCAGCTCCTTGGCGAGGATCGCGGCTTGCGTGCCCTTGCCCGCGCCGGGAGCGCCCAATAAAATCAGATTCATCTCTCTCTCCTTATTCAAGGAAGCCCTTGTACTGACGCATCAGCATCTGGTTTTCCAGCACCTGCACCGTCTCCAGCGCGACGCCGACCACGATGATGACGGACGTACCGCCGATGGCGAGCGTGTTGTTGTTGATCGCTTTGCCGACGATCAGCGGGGCGATCGCAACGATACCGAGATAGATGGCGCCAAACAGCGTGACCTTCGAGAGGACCTTCGCGATAAAGTCGCTGGTCGGCTTGCCGGGACGGAAGCCCGGGATAAAGCCGCCCTGACGCTTCAGGTTGTTGGAGATCTCAACGGGATTGAACTGAATGGTGGCGTAGAAATAGCTGAAGCCGATGATCATCAGGAAGTAGACGATCAGGTACAGCACAGACTTGGTGTCGATCGCGTTCAGGAAGCTCTCGCCGAAGCTGCCCGCGGCGGGCGCCGGCAGGAACGCCGCGACCGTGGCGGGGAGGGAGGCGATGCTCTGCGCGAAGATGATCGGCAGAACGCCGCTCATGCTGACCTTCATCGGGAGGGTCGACGCCTGGCCGCCGTACATCTTGCGGCCGACCTGACGCTTCGCGTATTGGACGGGGATACGGCGCTCGGCGCCGCTGACGTGGACGATGAGAACGACCAGCAGCAGAATACCGATCAGCAGCAGGAGCATGTGCAGCCAGCCGACGCCGCCGCGGACGGCGATATACGCCGCGGCCTGCTGGACCATCACCGGCACGCGAGAAATGATGCCCGCAAACAGAATGATGGAGATACCGTTGCCGATACCGAACTCGTTGACCTGCTCGCCGAGCCACATCACGAAGGACGAGCCCGCCACGAAGGACACGATGATGACCAGCGCGGGCCAGAAGCCGGATTGCTCCAGAATACGGTAGTTGCGCATCAGCATATAGTAGCCGAGGCCCTGGAGCAGGGCGATGGCGACCGTCGCATAGCGCGTGATGGACGCGATCTTCTTCTTGCCGGCCTCGCCGCCGTCACGGGCAAGACGCTCGAGGGCGGGAATGGCGATGGTCAGCAGTTGGATAATGATGGAGCTGTTGATATACGGCTGGACGCCGAGGGCGAACACCGTCGCCTGCGCGAACGCGCCGCCGGACATCACGTTGTACAGCCCCAACACCGTGGTGCTCATGCCGTCCAGATAGTTCTGGAGCAAATCGGTGTTGACGTACGGCACGGGGATCGCGTTGCCGAGGCGGAAGATCAGCAGGATCAGGATCGTGAAAATGATCTTCTTCCGCAGCTCGGGAACGCCCCAGGCCTTTCGGAATGTTTGGATCACTTAGACCACCTCTGTCTTTCCGCCAGCCGCCTCGATGGCTTCCTTCGCGGACGCGGAAAACGCAGACGCCTGTACGGTGACTTTCTTCTTGACGGAGCCGTTGCCGAGCACCTTGAAGCCGTATTCGCACTTCGACAGGATACCCTTGGCAAGCAGCGCCTCTGCGTTGACAGTCTCGCCGTCCTCAAAACGATTGAGCGCGTTCAGGTTGATGATCTCATAGGGCTTCGCGAAGATGTTGTTGAAGCCGCGCTTCGGGGTCGTGCGGGTCAGAGGCATCTGGCCGCCTTCAAACCCGACGCGCACGCCGCCGCCGCTGCGGGCCTTCTGGCCCTTGTGGCCGCGGCCGCCGGTCTTGCCGTTGCCGCTGCCGTTGCCGCGGCCCTTGCGGTACGCTTCCTTGGTGGAACCGGCGGCAGGAGACAGTTCATGAAGTTTCATTTCGACATCTCCTCCTTACTTCACTTCGGTGACCTTGAGCAGATAGCCGATCTGGGCGATCTTGCCGCGGGTCTGGTCGTTGTCGGGCTGAACGGTGCTGTCACCGATCTTGCGGAGGCCCAGGGAATTGGCGGTCGCGATGTGCTTCGCGTGCCTGCCGTTCAGGCTCTTGACGAGCTCAACATTTAATTTAGCCATGTCCGAGCCTCCTTAACCAATGATCTCTTCCACGCTCTTGCCGCGGATCTGGGCGACCTGCTGGGCATTGCGCATGGACTTGAGGCCCTCGAACGCCGCGCCGACGACGTTGTTGGGGTTGTTGGAGCGCAGGCACTTGGTACGGATATCCTTGATACCCGCTGCCTCGACGACCGCGCGCACCGCGCCGCCGGCGATGACGCCGGTACCGGGAGCGGCGGGCTTGAGGAGCACGCGGCCCGCGCCGAACTCACCGATGGTCTCGTGGGGAATGGTGGTGCCCTCGAGCGTGACGGTGATCATATTCTTCTTGGCCGCCTCGAGGCCCTTGCGGATCGCCTCGGGGACTTCGGACGCCTTGCCAAGGCCGTAGCCGACCTTGCCCTTGCCGTCGCCGACGACCATCAGCGCGGAGAACTTCGCCACGCGGCCGCCCTTGACGGTCTTGGAAACGCGGTTGAGGAAAACGAGCTTTTCCATGTATTCGCTTTGTTCTCTTTCAAATCTGGGCATTTCTATTTTCCTCCTCCCTTAAAATTCCAGACCGCCCTCGCGGGCGCCCTCGGCCAGCTCCGCGACACGGCCGTGATACAGGTAACCGCCGCGGTCGAAGACGACCGTGTCGATGCCCTTGGCCTTCGCGCGCTCGGCAATCAGCTTGCCGACCGCGCGCGCCGCGGTCTTGTTGCCGCCGTTGCCCTCGATCTCCTTGTCGAGCGAGGAAGCCGCAACCAGCGTGTTGCCGGCGACGTCGTCGATGATCTGGGCATAGATGTTCTTCTCGCTGCGGAATACGTTCAGGCGGGGTCTTTCGGGCGTGCCGGAGACCTTGGAACGGACTCTCTTATGACGCTTTAAGCGCTGCGCTTTGGTATCGGGTCTTTTGATCATTTCGGCACACCTCCTTATTTCTTCACGCCGGTCTTGCCGACCTTGCGGCGGATGACCTCATCCGTGTACTTGATCCCCTTGCCCTTGTACGGCTCGGGCGGGCGCTTCTCGCGCAGCTCGGCGGCGAATTGGCCGACCTTCTGCTTGTCGCAGCCCGAAACGACGAGGTGGTTCGGGTTGGGGACATCAATGGTGATGCCGTCGATCTCCTCCACCTCAACGGGATGAGAGTAACCGATGGTCAGGACGAGCTTCTTGCCCTCCTTGGCGGCACGGTAACCGACGCCGTTGATATCGAGTTCCTTCTTGTAGCCCTCGGTCACGCCGACGACCATGTTGTGCAGCAGCGCGCGGGTCAGGCCGTGCAGCGCGCGATTCTCCTTCTCGTCGTTGGGACGGGTCACGAGGATCTCCGCGCCCTCCTGCTTGAGGGTCATGGCGGGATGGAGCTGCTGGGTCAGGGTGCCCTTCGGGCCCTTAACGGTGACAAGGTTGCCGTCCGCGATCTTGACTTCGACGCCGGCGGGAACGGCAACGGGCATTCTACCAATACGACTCATTGTTCTCTGCCCTCCTTACCACACGAACGCCAGGACTTCGCCGCCGACGTGCGCCGCGCGAGCGGCCTTGTCGGTCATGACGCCCTTGGACGTGGAGACGATGGCGACGCCGAGGCCGCGGAGCACGCGGGGCAGCTCGTCCGCGCCGACATAGACGCGGAGGCCCGGCTTGGAGACGCGGCGAAGGCCGGTGATGACCTTGTCCTTGCCGTTGTACTTGAGCGTGATGTGGATCATGCCCTGCACGCCGTCGTCTTCGACCTGGAAGCTCTTGATATAGCCCTCGTCCAACAGGATCTGAGCGATGCTCTTTTTCATGTTGGAGGCGGGAACATCAACAGTCTCATGTCTTGCATTGTTCGCGTTGCGGATGCGGGTGAGCATATCCGCAATGGGGTCTGTGATATGCATGGTGTAGTTCCTCCTGGTTTAGAGTTACGGGCTGTTTCGCCCGTTTCGGCCGCGAGGTATCGCTGCTAATGGCATATCGCGATGCAATTAACAGCGACCTTTCGCAG